>NZ_JAWOAI010000043.1:0-32579 GCF_033194735.1 Streptomyces sp. W16 | reverse complement strand
GCCCGGGCCGCCACCGCGAGCCGGGCGGTTACCCGCACGGGCAGCGGCGTTCTCGGCGCGGACCTCGGCGATGTTCTTGACGTCGCCCTTGTAGATCCAGACCTTCACACCGATACGGCCGAAGGTCGTCTTGGCCTCGAAGAAGCCGTAGTCGACGTTCGCGCGGAGCGTGTGCAGGGGCACACGGCCCTCGCGGTAGAACTCCGAGCGGGACATCTCGGCGCCGCCGAGGCGGCCACCGCACTGGATCTTGATGCCCTTGGCGCCGGCCTTCATCGCCGACTGCATGCTCTTACGCATGGCGCGGCGGAAGGAGACGCGGGAGGACAGCTGCTCGGCGACGGCCTGGGCCACCAGCTGAGCGTCCGTCTCCGGGTTCTTGACCTCAAGGATGTTGAGCTGGACCTGCTTGCCGGTCAGCTTCTCCAGGTCGCCGCGGATGCGGTCGGCCTCGGCGCCGCGGCGGCCGATGACGATGCCCGGGCGAGCGGTGTGGATGTCCACACGCACGCGGTCACGGGTGCGCTCGATCTCAACCTTCGAGATGCCGGCGCGCTCCATGCCGGACGTCATCATCCGACGGATGGCGACGTCTTCCTTGACGTAGTCCTTGTACAGCTTGTCGGCGTACCACCGGGACTTGAAGTCCGTGGTGATGCCGAGCCGGAACCCGTGCGGGTTAACCTTCTGGCCCATTACCGGGTTCCTTCCTTGCTGCTGACGACCACGGTGATGTGGCTGGTCCGCTTGCGGATCCGGTAGGCGCGGCCCTGGGCACGCGGACGGAACCGCTTCAGGGTCGGACCCTCGTCGACATACGCCTCGGAGATGACGAGGCTGCCGGCGTCGGTGTGGTCGTAGTTGTGTGCGGCGTTGGCAATGGCGCTGTCAAGCACCTTGCCGACGGGCACGCTCGCGGCCTGCGGGGCGAAACGCAGGACCGCCTGAGCCTCCGTGGCGTCCATGCCACGGATGAGGTCCACCACTCGGCGGGCCTTCATGGGCGTGACGCGGATGTACCGCGCCTGGGCCCTGGCTTCCATGGTTGTCCCTTCAGTGTTTGTCATGGTCGGTCACCCCGCGCTAGCGGCGCTTCGACTTCCGGTCGTCCTTGACGTGACCCCGGAAGGTGCGCGTCGGCGAGAACTCGCCGAGCTTGTGGCCGACCATCGACTCGGTGACAAACACCGGGATGTGGGTCTTGCCGTTGTGCACCGCGATCGTGTGGCCGAGCATGGCCGGGACGATCATCGAGCGGCGGGACCAGGTCTTGATGACGTTCTTGGAGCCGGCCTCGTTCTGTACGTCCACCTTCTTGATGAGGTGTCCGTCGACGAAGGGCCCCTTCTTGAGACTGCGCGGCATCTAAACCCGCTCCTAGCGCTTCTTGTTCGTCTTGCGGCGGCGGACGATGTACTTGTTCGAAGCCTTCTTCGGCGAACGAGTACGACCCTCCTTCTGACCCCACGGGGAGACCGGGTGGCGACCACCGGAGGTCTTGCCCTCACCACCACCGTGCGGGTGGTCGACCGGGTTCATCGCAACACCACGGACGGACGGGCGAACGCCCAGCCAGCGCTTGCGGCCGGCCTTGCCCCAGTTGATGTTGCTCTGCTCGGCGTTGCCGACCTCGCCGACCGTGGCGCGGCAGCGCTGGTCGACCAGGCGGATCTCACCGGAAGGCATACGAAGGTGGGCCATCGTGCCCTCCTTCGCGAGCAGCTGCACCGAGGCACCGGCGGAGCGGGCGAACTTGGCGCCGCCACCGGGACGGAGCTCGATCGCGTGGATCGTGGTACCGACCGGGATGTTGCGGAGCGCCAGGTTGTTGCCCGGCTTGATGTCGGCCCCGGGACCGTTCTCCACGCGGTCGCCCTGCTGCAGGTTGCGCGGGGCGAGGATGTAGCGCTTCTCGCCGTCCGCGTAGTGCAGCAGCGCGATGCGCGCGGTGCGGTTGGGGTCGTACTCGATGTGCGCGACCTTCGCCGGCACGCCGTCCTTGTCATGGCGACGGAAGTCGATGACGCGGTAGGCGCGCTTGTGTCCGCCACCCTGGTGGCGAACGGTCACACGACCGGAATTGTTACGGCCGCCCTTGCTGTGCAGCGGGCGGACCAGCGACTTCTCCGGCGTGGACCGCGTGACCTCGACGAAGTCGGCGACGCTGGAGCCACGGCGGCCCGGCGTAGTCGGCTTGTACTTGCGGATTCCCATTTCTCAGTCCTCGTCCGATATCGGACGATCCGACCCGCTTACGCGGCCGGACCGCCGAAGATGTCGATACGGTCGCCCTCAGCGAGGGTCACGATCGCGCGCTTGCTGCCCGCGCGCTGACCGAAACCGGTCTTGGTGCGCTTGCGCTTGCCCTGACGGTTGATCGTGTTGACCCCGGTGACCTTGACCGAGAAGACCGCCTGGACGGCCTGCTTGATCTGGGTCTTGTTGGCACCCGGGGCCACGATGAAGGTGTACTTGCCCTCGTCGAGGAGCGCGTAGCTCTTCTCCGAGACGACCGGCTTCAGCAGCACGTCACGGGGGTCCGTGAACGACTTGCTGATCGGCGTCTCGACGGTGTTCTTGCCCTCGGTCTCGTGCCGCTTCGCCTTGGCGATGCGGGCGACCTTCTTGGCCTTGGCGGCCTTCGAGGCGATGCTCGGGTGACGCGTAGCCATCAGGCTTCGCTCCCTTCGGTGTCAGCGGCCTGGGGGCCAGACACGAAGGACTCGAAAGCGGCCTGGGTGAAGACCACGTCGTCCGAGACGAGAACGTCGTACGTGTTCAGCTGGCCCGGCTCCAGAATGTGGATCTGGGGCAGGTTGCGCGCGGAAAGCAGCGCGGCCTCGTCGGAGCGCTCGATGACCAGAAGCACGTTCTTGCGCTCGCTGACCTTGCCGAGGAAGCTCTTGGCGGCCTTGGTGGAGGGGGTCTCGCCCTCGATCACGCCGGTGATGACGTGGATGCGAGCGTTGCGGGCCCGGTCGGTGAGGGCGTGGCGCAGGGCCGCGGCCTTCATCTTCTTCGGGGTCCGCTGCGAGTAGTCGCGCGGCGTCGGGCCGTGCACGACGCCACCGCCGGCGAACTGCGGGGCGCGGGTCGAACCCTGACGGGCGCGGCCGGTGCCCTTCTGGCGGTACGGCTTCTTACCACCACCGCGGACCTCGCCACGACGCTTGACCTTGTGCGTGCCCTGACGGGCGGCGGCCAGCTGTGCGACGACGACCTGGTGAAGCAGCGGGATGCTGATCTTCTCTACGTCGAAGATCTCGGCCGGGAGCTCGATAGTCCCGGCGGTGTCGCCGGAGGGCGACTGAATGTCAATGGTGCTCATAGTCCTCAGGCCCCCTTGGCCGCGGTACGGACCAGGACGAGGCCGCCGTTCGGACCCGGGATGGCTCCCTTGATGAGGAGCAGTCCCTTCTCCGCGTCAACAGCGTGAACGGTCAGGTTCTGGGTGGTGACCCGCTCGTTGCCCATGCGGCCCGCCATGCGGACGCCCTTGAACACACGGCCCGGGGTGGCACAGCCACCGATGGAGCCGGGAGAGCGGTGCTTGCGCTGGACACCGTGGCCGGCGCCGAGGCCCTTGAAGTTGTGACGCTTCATGACACCGGCGAAGCCCTTGCCCTTGCTCTTGCCGGTCACGTCGACCTTGACGCCGGCCTCGAACACCTCAGCGGTGATCTCCTGGCCGAGCGTGTACTCGGAGGCGCCCGCGGTGCGGATCTCGACGAGGTGGCGACGCGGCGTGACATCGGCCTTGGCGAAGTGACCCTTGAGGGGCTTGTTCACCTTGCGCGGGTCGATCTCGCCGAAGGCGATCTGGACCGACTCGTAGCCGTCACTGTCGTTCGTACGGACCTGGGTCACGACGTTCGGGCCGGCCTTGACGACGGTCACGGGAACAACACGGTTGTTCTCGTCCCACACCTGCGTCATGCCGAGCTTCTCGCCCAGGATGCCCTTGATCTGCTTAGCCATCTTCAGCTCACCGGCCCCTAGAGCTTGATCTCGATGTCGACACCGGCCGGGAGGTCGAGTCGCATCAGAGAGTCAACGGTCTTGGGGGTGGGGTCGAGGATGTCGATCAGGCGCTTGTGCGTGCGCATCTCGAAGTGCTCGCGAGAGTCCTTGTACTTGTGCGGCGACTTGATGACGCAGTACACGTTCTTCTCAGTGGGCAGCGGCACCGGGCCCGCGACCGACGCACCAGTGCGGGTCACCGTCTCGACGATCTTCTTCGCCGAGCTGTCGATGACCTCGTGGTCGTAGGCCTTGAGCCGGATGCGGATCTTCTGTCCCGCCATGGCTACTCAGTAGTCCTGTCTCTAGTAACGCTCTGCACCCCGGTAAGTCCTTCTGCTCTCTTCGATTCCTCCGACCCACGCGGTCGGGTGTGTCGCGCTCTCACCGACACAGAAGTCCCATATACGGAACTTCCCTACTGGGAAAGCACGGCCCTTCCGGAACCGCAAGCCGAGGGCGAAGAAGCCCACCGGGTGCCTGGCCGGCGCCGCACTGACACTTCCCGAAAGATTCCCGTACGTCCGTCCCAGCGCTGCCGTTAAGACAGTTGGGACGACGAGTACCGTGGGACTCGCTTCCGGTCCTCCCGACGGGAGGCGCGCAGCATCAACACTCGACCGAGCAACTCGGACAGTCTGCCATATGGGGCAGGGGGCTGGCCAATCGGGGCGTAGAGATTACCCCTGGAGTGACGCAGGTCAAACACGTGCGCCCGGCGCGCGTCTCGCCCAGCCCCCATCGGCGTTCACCCCTGTGAATGAGAATCAAGTACACACCCATTGACGCGTCCACAGCAAGCGCTTACGGTCCCTCACGAGAACGCGGGAAAGCGCTTTCCCTTGCACGGCACCCCTGGATTCCCTGGTCATGGGACGACCCTGGAGGCAGAACGATGCAAGTGAGACCAGTCATGGCGTGTGTCGGCCTGGTGGCCGGCACGCTCGTAGCACTCTCCGGCACCCCGGCGCAGGCCGCGAGCGCCACCCAGTACGTGTCACCGACCGGCACCGCGAGCGCGGCCGGCACCCTCTCCGCCCCCACCACCCTCGCCACGGCGATCAGCCGCATCGCGTCCGGCGGCACGATCTATGTGCGCGGCGGGACGTACAACTACTCGTCGACCGTCACCGTCCCCGTGGGCAGCGACGGCACGTCGAACGCACGGACCACCCTGACCGCCTACTCCGGCGAGACCCCGGTCCTCAACTTCGCTTCGCAGAGCGAGAGTTCATCGAACCGAGGGCTCCAGCTGTACGCCAACTACTGGCATGTCTACGGCCTCACGGTGTCGCACGCAGGGGACAACGGGATCTACGTCGGAGGCAGCAACAACGTCATCGAGCGCACGGTGACGTCGTACAACCGCGACACGGGTCTGCAACTGGGCCGCATCTCCTCCAGCACGCCGAGCTCGTCCTGGCCCTCGAACAACCTGGTCGTCAGCTCGGAGTCGCACGACAACGCCGACTCCGACGGCGAGGACGCGGACGGCTTCGCCGCGAAGCTGACGACCGGCGCCGGGAACGTCTTCCGCTACGACGTCTCCCACAACAACATCGACGACGGCTGGGACCTGTACACCAAGACCGACACGGGCGCGATCGGCCCGGTGACCATCGAGTACAGCCTCTCCTACGGCAATGGCACGCTGACCGACGGCAGCCAGAGCGGCGACGGCGACCGCAACGGCTACAAGCTCGGCGGCGACGACATCGCCGTCAACCACGTCGTCCGGCACGACATCGCCTACGGCAACGGCCATCACGGGTTCACCTACAACAGCAACCCGGGCACGATGACGGTCTCGAACAACGTCGGCATCGACAACGCGGAGCGCAACTTCTCGTTCGACACGGGGACTTCGGTGTTCCGCACGAACACGTCGTGCCGGTTCGCGGTCAGCGGCTCGAACGACAAGACGGTGGGCGACGCGGACAGTTCGAACCAGTTCTGGACGGGGACGAACGGGGCGCGGTGCTCGTCCTATTCCGGGAGCCTGGGCTGGTCCTTCACCTCGGGCGGCCAACTCGCCGTGACGTTCGGCGGCAAGGTGGTGAACCCGTAGGGGACGGCCCCCTCCGACTGACTGACTGCCTGGACCGGCCGACTTGGTGCTACTCGGCGGCGTACGCCACGAAGTCGGTCCAGGTGGTGGGGGCGAGGGTGAGGCGGGGGCCCTGGGTGTTCTTGGAGTCACGGATGTGGATGGTGTGGGGGGTGGCGGCTATCTCGACGCAGTCGTTGCCGTTGCTGCTGTCGCTGTAGCTGCTCTTCAACCACAGCAACTCAGTAGCCTTGCCGATCATGTTTCTCCCGGCGCTTGCTCGATAAAGGCCAGCGACTCCTCTGGCGTAAGAGCCTGGGCCCGGATGATGCCATACCGCAGTTCAAGGACCCGGAGCTGCCTCGGGCTGTCGACCGGTCGGCCTCCGAAATCGTCGTCCATACGCCCTGCCCCCGAACCGTCCGCGAACTTCAGCACTTCGTCTACGGCGAGGACGTCACCATCGCCGACTGGACCATCTCGACCGAGGGCTTGCCGCGGTGTGCGGGGTCTGGCAGCCCAGAGTCCTGAGGGGGGACAGGAAACCCCCTGGCTAAATCCGCGCCACGAGGGCCATGACGGCCATCCAGCCGACACAGCCCCCGCATGCGATCACCAGCGGCAGCCACCTCTGGGCGCGCCGGGCCCGGACGACCAACCACACCGCGACCACAACCACCGCGAGCCCCATGACGGCCGCGATCACCTGAAGACCGCCGGGCGCCTCCCCCTGGCCCTGGCCTGTCGCGGCCCGGCGGAGGACCGCCATCAGGCCTACGGCGAGCAGCGTCACGAAGATGCAGGTGAGCCCGGTGAACAGCCTCCGAACTCGGTCGTCGACCGCGGCCAGCCCATCCGTGCCGTCACCGAGGTGGACTCCTTCGTCGGGGTTTGCCCCGTTCCCGCGGTTCATCACGGCGTGCACCCTACTGGGATTGACAGCTCCTCTCCCTCGACGAACGCGTGAACCAGGAAGCGGCGGCACGGGCGTATCCGGCAGAACAGGCGGCGGAGATCGACGAGGAGCGCGCAGGTCAAGGAGCTCCCTGATGCGCACTCCGACGCCCGGGCCAAGGACGATCCTTCGTCATCCTTCGGCAGAGGAAGCGGACGTCCTGTGGCCCCACGGCGGACGGCCGGGGTCCCGGGGGTTTCCCTCACTCCGATGTTCGGGTGTGCCGGATGGCCCGGGCGGCGGCCGGTCGGTCAGGGTTGTGGGACATACAGGTCATGCGTGCCATACGGCTCGAACCGCCGCACCACTGGGAGAACACCACGTGCGTACCACCACCGCCACCCTCATCGCCTTGACCCTCGCGGCAGGTATCGCCGCGCCGGCCACGTCCGCCGCCGGCACCGATCACACCGCCGACGGCCTCTGGCGGATGGACGGCTACGGCACGGTCGTCGCCCTCGGCCACGGGACGTACCAGGAGTACCAGACCACCGCCGTGAGCTGCGTCAAGGGCGACACCGCACGGCGGACGGGCCCGGGGACGTACACGGTGGACGGCGACGTCCTGACCGTACGACTGGGCCGGGACCACGACCACGCCACACTCGGCGCGGCCGGCGCGGTGGGCCACCGCAAGCTGGTCCGCGTCTCCGCCCTGCCGGCCGCCTGTACCCACCCGACCCCGAAGGACCCGCTGACCTCGTTCGACGTCTTCTGGCAGTCCTACGAGGAGAACTACCCGTTCTTCGCGGCAAAGGGTGTCAACTGGCACGCCGTACGGGACGAGTACCGCCCGCAGGTGCACAAGGACACGACCAGGGCGGAACTGTTCGACATCTTCAGCAGGATGGTGCGTCCGCTCTACGACGCCCACGTCGCGGTCCAGGACGGCGACCGCGTGTTCGCCGAGGGCCGCCCCGGCACCGAGGTTCCCGACGAGGAACTGGACGCGAGGGTCAAGAAGTTCATCGTGGCGCGGGACCTGGCGAACGCCTCGTACCGCCGGGACTTCGCCAACGGCCGTATCACCTACGCGGACCTGGCGGGCGACGGCCGTCTCGGCTATCTGCGGATCTCGGGCTTCGGCGGTTATCTGGCCGACGAGAACGCATCGTACGCGGGCCAACTCGCCGAGCTGGACAGGGCGTTGAACACCGTCCTCACGCCGGAACGGTCACGTCACCTGCACGGCCTGATCATCGGCCTGCGCATCAACGGGGGCGGCTCCGACGCCCTCGGCATCCACATCGCGGAACGCCTGACCGACACCCCCTACATCGCCTACGCCAAGCGGGCCCGCAACGACCCGGCGAACCCGAGCCGTCACACCCGCCCCGAACCGATCCCGGTACTCCCGTCCCACGCCCCGCGCTACACCGGCCCGTTGGCCGTCCTGACCGGCGGCTCGACGGTGAGCGCGGGCGAGACCTTCACCCAGGCCCTGATCGACCGCCCCGGCCGCACGATCCGCATCGGGCAGCCCACCCAGGGCGTCTTCTCCGACGTCATGGAACGCGAACTCCCCAACGGCATGACCGCCTGGCTCCCGAACGAGGAGTACCTGACCGACTCGGGCCGGACGTTCGACGGGACGGGGATTCCGCCGGAGGTGTCGGTGCCGGTGTTCACGGAGGAGGAGTTCGCGAAGGGGAGGGACTCGGCGTTCGACTGGGCGGTGCACTTGATGGCCCGCGGCTAGAGAGTGTCTCCTTGATCGGTGGTCAGTTGATCGGATGTGTCCGTCCGACTAGTGATCACTGATGCGATGTGGGACCGGATCGAGCCGCTGATGCCGGCCGATCCGGTCCGCGGTCGGCGATGGGCCGATCACCGCCGGACCTTGGAGGCCATCGCGTGGAAGTACCGAACGTGCTCGCCCTGGCGGGACCTGCCCGACGAGCTCGGCTCGTTCCAGACCGCACATAAGCGGCTGATCAGACGGGCCGTGGACGGCACGTGGGAACGCATCCTTACCGCGGTCCTGGCGGCGGCCGAGGGGGCTGACGACATCAGCTGGACCGTATCGGTGGACTCCACAGTCTGCGGGCTCACCAGCACGCCGCCGGAGCCAGGAAAAGGGGGCTTCAGGCCCGACCGAACCCGAGGACCACGCGCTCGGACGCTCCCGCGGTGGCCTGAGCACGAAGGTCCACCTCGCCAGCGACGGCCATGCGCGACCTCTGGCCCTCCGCGTCACCGCAGGTCAGGCTGGCGACGCCCCGGTCTTCGAGACCGTCATGGCTACCATCCGTGTTCCGCGAGGCAGGCCCGGAAGGCCGAGGACCCGGCCCGATGTGGTCCTGGCAGACCGCGCGTACTCATCCCGCGCCATCCGGAGTCACCTCCGCCGACGTGGAATCCGCGCTGTCATCCCCCAGCCTTCCGACCAGATCGGCCACCGGCTGCGGCGAGGCCGCGCCGGCGGTCGCCCACCGGCTTTCGACGCCGAGACGTACAAGCAGCGCAACGCGGTCGAGCGATGCATCAACCGGCTCAAGCAGTGGCGCGGCCTGGCCATGCGAACGGACAAGCTCGCCATCGCCTACCAGGCCGCACTCCACCTCGCCGCCATCTTCATCTGGGCACGGCGGTGACGATGAAGCGACGACTCTTCAGTCGTAGAAGAAGAGCTCAAGGTCCTCCACGGATCCCGGCCCGGTGAGGAAGCCCTCAGCCTTCGCGATCTCGTCTTCTGGTGGCAGCTCGCCCTTCAGAAGCCGCCGCATCCAGATTTCTCCCTGCTCGCCGACCGCGTAGATGGCAGACAGCAGCTCAGCCATGCCCGCAGGGTGCGGCGGGCGGCGCCCGGCGACTGGCTGGAGCACCCATCCGCCTGACCGGGCCGCGAGTCGCAGCACCCCGGCCCAGTTCGCGATCCTCCCGATTCGAACGTGCCACGAGTCCTCGGTGAAAGGGGCCATCCGGCCGCCACATAGAGGGTTTGTGGCGGCACCGATGTCCTCGATGACCTGCCGTTCCACGGCGTCACGGACCCAACGCCCTTCCTGCGCTTCTTCGATGGCGGCTTCCCACCACTTCCACTTCTCGCCGACCGTGCCCAGCAGGTCCTCGCAGGCTCCCCGGGTCCGGTCGCCGGTTCCGGATGTCCTTCGTGCCGCCGGAAATGCACGCCGCCGATCCGAGCAGCAGTGCCATGAGCGGGGGAAGGGCAAGAAGCCGCCGCATGTCACCAGCCCCGCGCGTCATCGGTGTCGCTCTGGCTGCCACGGGCCGTGTATGCGGACGTCATCGCGTTGCGTCCGTCGTCACGCCTTTTGCGGGACGCTGAATTGTGCCGGCAGACCGGCGTCGTCCTTGCAGCCGAGTTCCTTGGCCATCGCGAGGGCAACCGAGTGCAGGACGTTCAGGTTCTCCATGCGCATCGTTTCGGATTCACTTGCCGGTATCCACGAGCGCCCCAGATTCACCTCGATCGGAACGGGCTTGTCTTCCGAACCAAATGTGCTGCTTGAGCACTCCATGTACAGGTACGCACGCGACGACCTGGCGAGCGAAAGCTTGCCCAGCTTGTACGGGGTGAGCTGGGACGCAGCGGACTCCGGGATCGCTTCTGGGAGGTAGAAGGACAGGTCGATCATTGTGTTGTCCACTGCCGGGTTGTAGGCGTAGCACAGAGGGTATTCCTCGTAGTCGTCCGCCCCGTTCTCGCGGAATCCGGAGACGAGTTTCTTGGCGGCGTCACCCAGGCTCTCCTGGTCCGTCTCACTTGGGTCGCCGAGGTGCTTCTGGTTCGACCAATCCCAGTCGTACGTACGGCTTCCCAGCGCATCCAGGAGTGCTTTCCGAGTGCTTGTCGACAGGTTCGCGCCGCACAGCTTCGTCTGGGCGGAAGCCGCCTGTGACTTCCCGGTTTGCTCATTGCTGTCGCAGGCGGCGAGAGAGGCGGCCAGGGCGGCAACAGCCACCACGGTGGCGGCCAAATGTCGCCCGGGCTTGTTGCTCAGCATGGTCATTCTCCTGTTTGGGGCAACTGCCCCTGCTGGTTCTCTCGGTTGATGCCGTCGTTGTAGCCGCCAGTCCACGCATCCTCCAGGTCCTGCCCGAAGTCGGAGTTGCCACGGATGTGATGGTTCTCCATGAAGTTCCTGGCCGGCGACTCGGAGTTCTCCCTGCCGGCCGTGAAGATATTCCCGGTCTGCGCCTGGACGTCTTTGCTGCTGTCCTGCTGCTTCGTCTCGGTCCAGTCCCCGATGACGTTGCCGATCTGCTGCTCCAACATGCCCTGGCCCGTGTCGGTCATCACCGGGATCGCCGTCGCCACGACTCCGGCTGCGGCAACCTCGGGCAGGAAGGCCACACCGGCCGCCACGGCCGCCCCGGTTCCGAACTCGACCCAGCCGTTGCGCTTCTCAAGAGCGTCGTTGTATTCCTTGTCCGCCGCGACTCCCTCGGCCTTGACCTGGTCCGCGCGCGCCTGGTCCAGGATCCCCTGGATGTCGGCGCCACTGCGCGTCGCGTCGCGCGCGACCCCCTCGTTGATGGAGCCGTCGGCTCCCACCTGCGCTTCGAGCACGCTGGTGGTGTACACCCGTCCCGCTGAGGAAACCTCCGCGTAGGCGTCCGGATGTTGTCCGAGGGTGCTGAGGAAACTGATCGTGTCGCTCTGACCGAACTTGGCGTGCCCGTCGACCCCCGACGCGGGCGCGAAGGTGCTGCCCTTGCGGTTCTCGTCGAGTCCCCAGTTCAGGTCGTCGATATAGCCCGCCCCCATCCGGCCGAGGCTGTCGGAGAGGATCTCCTGCTGCTTGAGGAGCTTGGGATCGTTGCCGTACGTGTGCACGACCTGCTTCATGATCTTGGCCGAGTCCTCGTCGCGCACCAACGTCGGCGTCGGATCGTCGTACGCGTGCCCGAGCGTCGCGGACTCCAGCGCGTGGCCCAGAGCGTCCACTCCGTAGGCCTTCGAAGGCACCCCCGAACCGTCCATCGGCCACTGGAACTTCTTGTCCGTCAGCTCGTCGAAGTACGTGTAGCCGAGCTTCGCGCCTTTGTGTTCGCTGCCGTCGGCGTTGTACACCTTCGGACTGTCGTCGGCGAAAAACGCCTTCGAGGCTTCCGGGCTGTGCCCCAGCGCTTCGAGGGCGCTGGTCAGCGGGTCGTATCCCGCTCCGACCTTTCCCGAAGGGTTGTAGCCGAAATCGGCGTCGAGCCCGCCCGTCATGGGCCTGTTCAGGGTGAACAGGTCGGGGTTCTCGTGGTGCAGTTGAACAATGTGTCCGGCGATGGGGTTGATGAAGGCCGCGTCGTAGTTCCCGTACCGCAGCAGACCCCCGAGAACCTGGTATCCGTAAGGCTGGTTGAGCCCGGCGTTCTCGATCTGCAGGCGCTGGCCGCCGAGCTTGCGCATCTGGTCGCCCCAGCTCGCGGGCACGTGGTACTTGTGGTCCGGGTCGGTGGCGTTGGCCAGCGCCAGGCCCATGGACTGCTGGAGGTTCTTGGTCAGGGCGAGCCGGGCCTTGTCGTCACCGGCCGTACCGTCGAGCGTCATGGAGCCGTAGAACTCCAGCGTCTTCTCCGGGCCGAGGGCCTTGTAGAAGTCGGTGGCGAACTCCCCGCCCTTTTCCGTGCCGTTGTACTTCATCAGCCGGTCGAATTCCTTCAACTCGGCGTTGCTCATGTGCTCGCCCTTCTTGGCGAGTTCGACGGCACGGGCGGCCTGTGCCTCGTTGAGCGAGTCGTAGTCCGCGTGGCCCGCGTCGTTCAGGTCGTTGCCGTGGGACCGGGCGAGCGCGGCCTTCACCGACTGGTCCACGTCGTCGGCGCGCCCGACCTTCGCAGAGATCTGGTCGGCGATGGACTGCCAGTGCTGCCCCGCCTTGCCACCGGCCTTCGCCATCGGCTCCTGGCCCCGCGCGACGCATTCGTGGACTGTGACCGTGGTGTCCCCGTTGTCGGTGATCGTGTAGTTTTTCGCCCGCGCTTCCTCGACCAGGGTCTTCAACCCCCGCTGCAGCGCGAGGAGTTCGCCGTGCGCATCGTCGAGGACCTGGTAGATGCTGTTCGCCTCGGTGTGCAGATCGGTGAACTCCTTGGCCGTCCTGTCGACGAACCCCCGGGTCACATCGGCGTTCACACCAGCCCAGCGAGCAGCGTCCGACTTGGCCTTCATCCCCGAACGGGCGTCCTCGTCCAGCGTCTTGAGGGCGTCGACCGCTCGCTTCCAGTCGTCGACGGCCGCGCCGAGCTTCCCGAGATCGACGTCGAGCAGGTCCGTGTACGTGAGTGGCACCGTGGTTCGGCTCTCTCAGTGGAAGTAACTGTTGAGGCTGGACACGGACATCGCGGAACCGTCTCGGCCGCTGATCTCGGCGGAGATCTGCGTGTCGTCCCGAGCGTGCAGCTTCTTGCTGTAGTCCAGGTGGTTCGAAATGTGCGCGACGGCCTGAAGGACCGACTTGACCTGTGAGGTCCAGATCGAGACCGTGGTGACGAGGGCGGGGCCCATCACGAAGCCGCTCCCCTTCAACTCCTCACCGGCCTGCATCGTCGAGCCGGATTCACTTTTGCCTGAGCCCGCACCGGCGATGTCCACGCGCTGCCGCAGCTGGTCGTGAAGGATGTACGCCTCATGCCCTACGGCACCGAGGTCGTCCTGGTGCACCACCAGATCGCCGGTAACGCCACCCCCGTCCGCGGGGAGCTGGTTGAGCTGCATGTGGGCCGGGCCTCTCTGGGCCGCGTCAGCCTTCAGCTGCTCCCACTCTTGCCATGCCATTCCCCCGCGCCTCCCCGGATCAACTGTGACTCTCAGCCGACTGAGACCGAGCGCAGAGTTTCTTACTAGATCCTCAACTTGCCAACGAGGATGATGACTTAGTCACTCGCAAAGCTGCAAATCTCCGCTGCTCATGCATGCCCGCGCTTGCGTCGGCGTACGGCGAGCACCATCGCACCCGCGCCGAGCACCACCGCGGATCCAACGGCGAGGCCGATCCAGGGGACACGGCTGCCGCTGCCGCTGCCGCCCGAAGGTGAGGCCGAGGCCGGGAGGTTGCCCTCCTTCGCCGGAGCACCTGCGGCGCTGGAGTCCGAAGCATCGGAGGCTTTCGAACTCGGAGACGCCGAGGCCTGTGCGCCGGCAAGGTCGGGAAGCGGGTACTCGCCGGCCGGGCCGGGGTGCCCCGGGTTCTGAAGAGCGATACGCGGCCGGACAATGCCGTATCCGATGGAGTCGTTGCGCTTCGCGCCGTTCGTGGGGGCGCCGATGGTGTTGAGCATGACGCGGAGTACCTGGTTGTTGGTCCAGGTGGGGTGCTTGGACCAGACGAGGGCGGCGCTGGCGGAGGCCAGGGCTGTGGCGTCGCTGGTGCCGTGGGAGCGGCAGAGGTCCTTGCCGTTCGGGCAGGAGTGGTACATCTCGTCGCCCGGGGCGGCGATGTCCACCTGCGGGCCGTACTCGGACTCGCCGGTCCTGCGGAGGTCCTTGCCGACCGATCCCACGCCGACCACACCTGGAGTGGCGGCGGGGTACTCGACCTGGTTTCCGCCGGCGCCGCTGTTTCCGACCGCTGCGAAGACGAGCGACCCCTTGTCCAGCGCATACGTCACGGCGGACGACAGCTGCTCCGACCCTTTGGATGCCCCCATCGAGATGTTGATGACCTGTGCGCCGGAATCGGCCGCATAGCGGATCGCGCTGCTCAGGGTCTGGTTGAACTCCTTGTTGTATCTGCCCGCGTCCCATCCCCTGTCGGGCATGCGCACGGGGAGAATCCCGGCGCCCGGTGCGAGTCCGAAGGTGCCGTCGCCTCCGTTTCCCTTGCCGGTACCGGCGATCAGGAGGGCCATGGTGGTTCCGTGGCCGTCGTAGTCCGTGTGTTCGTCGCCGGGTGAGCCCGGTGCCTCGTCCTTGCCGGCAAGCACGTGGCCCTGCAGGTCGGTGAGGGTGTCATCGACTCCGGTGTCGATGACCGCGACCGTGATGCCCTTGCCCGTACTGGTCTGCCACATCTGTTCGGCCTTCATGGCGGTGAGATGCCACTCCTGCTGCCGGACGGACTCGGCGTACGCGGGCGTGACTGCCACGCCCATCAACAGCAGACCCGCGGTTCCGGAGACAGCACTCCCCAGGCAGGCATTCCTCAACGTGCCGGCACGCATCTGTTTCCTCTTGGTCACTGGTGCTGGGGAGTCGGTAGCCGAGGCTAGGCGTTCGAGTGGCCGGTCTGTTGTCCCGGCTCCTCTTCCTCGCTCCGGCCGCCGGTCTTCTTGCCCCGATCGCCGTTCCGTTGCGTATTCGGTGAACGGGAACCACTCGGCCCTACGTCCATACGCCCTCGCGCACTCGATGCGGACGCCACCGCATCACTCGCATCCTGGTTCCGCACCAGGCCCGAGCCGCCGGGAGTGAAGCGCCCGGATCCCGAACGCCCCTGCGGTTGCGGGCGACCGCCCACCACACCATCGCCGGCGCCTCGACGCCCAGCAGGCGTCGCCCGCTGCCCGGCCCCTGCTCCTCCCGCGCCCGTGGAAGACCTCTGCCCAGCCGGACCACGACCGGTCGCACCGTCTGTCTCACCGCCGACGACAGTGCCGCGCGGCAGCCCGCCGACACGCCGGCCGACAGACGATCCGGCGGCTGGTGAAGTGGGGCGCCCACCAGTGATGCCGTTGCCACCCACCGCCCGTCCGGGAGTTGGTTGCGCCGTCTCTCGTCCCGGTGGCCCCGAAGACCGGCCACCGGTCACGGGACGCGCGGTGCCTGCCGGCCCGCCCTCCACGCCGGTACCGGACACGCTTCTGGAAAGCGGCCCTGTCGACCTCCGCGCGGGCTGAGCGGCAGCATGCCCACCGTTCGTCGCACGTCCCGGTCCCGAGGCGGTTGAAGACGAATTCCGTACGCCGCCCGACACCGGCGGTGGCATCGTTCCCGTGGGCACCGCCCCGGAGCCGACAGTCCGGCCCTCGTCCGGCGGGCCGACCGGACTCACTGGCAGCACCGACGGCAGCGGAGACACCTGAGTACCGTCAACTTTCACACCCACTTGACCCGCTTGATCCGCGCCTTCGGGCGATGGTCGCTGAACCGTCGTGCGCGGGTGGGATTCGCCGGTCGACGCTCTGGTGTCGTCAACAGTCCGCGCCGTCGTCGGACGCGCCGCAGCAACGGACAAGGCTCCGGCCACACCGCCTGTGGACGAGGTGCGACCGCTCGTGCCTCCGGCAGAGACCACTTCGTTCTCGTCGCGCTTACTGGCGGTCGGTTGCAGCCCTGTCGGCGGCGGCGGAAACGTCGGCCGCTCCAACCCATCCAACTGCGTGGCCGACAGTCGATACGACTGTCCCAGCTTGAGCATCTGCGCCGCGGCCTCCTGGCGGATCTTCTCCTTGGCCGTGGCGAGGGCGGCGAGTTCGCTCGCGGACTTGGTGGTGACGGTCGTGACGCCTGGGTCGTTGTGGGCCGGTGTCGTCGTGTTCGGGTTGGCCCGCGCGCTCTTCGTGTCGCGCGGGATCGATGCCTGTGCGCCGGCGATCGCGTCGGACGCCTGGCCCAGCCACTTCGCCGCGTCGTCGCTGAAGTCACCCAGGCGGAGAGTGGAGTTGGCCAGGTCGCCGGCCCAGGTGCGGAACACGTCGGCTCCCTCACCCTGCCAATCCACGTACTGGGGGCGGACCTTGAGTTCTTCGCCGATCCTGCGGATCTCCTCGGCGGCTGCGGTCAGACGGTCCGCGGCGGACCGCACCGTGCCCGAGTTCGCCTGGTCGAGCCACGCGAGCATCCGCTCGTGGCTCATGTTCTCGAAGGGCGTGGTGGGCGTGGTGGGTGTGCTGCCGGCTCCGGGTGTTGTGGCGGACATCAGATCGTGCCTCCCGCGTCGCCCCCGGTCGCGGTGTGGGGTTGCTTCGGGAGCCGGGGGTCGGGGTCGTAGGTGCGGCCGTAGTGCTTCGTCGTCTCCGCGCTGATCGCGGTCATACGGTCGCGGACGTCGAGGTCGATGTTCTGGTAGCCCTTGTGCGATGCCAGCACCGCGATGTTCATGCCCTCCATCGAGTCGGCGAGCAGCTTCGAGAGTGTTTCGAGTTCGCTGACGACCGTCTCGTACGCGGTGAACAGCCCGGCCGCCTCGGGCCATTGGCCGCCACCGCCGCCGAACTGATGCCGTACGAGCTGCTCCTGGCGCACCTTGCCCGGGCCGGCGTCCGAGCCGTTCAGGTCGCGGATCAGCTGGTCGACGCGCTTCTGGAACACCGTGAAGGACGAGAACTCGGTGACGACATCCGCGGCGGCGCCCCGCACCGCGTCGAAGATGCCCGACGCCCACGACGACCCGGAGGGCGCTCCCGATCCACTCTCACTCAGCAGCACAATGCCCTCCCCCGTACCTGGCCTGTCCGTCGTTCCTGTCGAGGTGCTGCGCCTCTACGATCACCTTAGCTACAACCAGTGACAGTGCGAACTCACCCCGTAGCGCGAAGCGATCAGAACAGGCCGCCGTCAGTTGGGGGTCGGGACGATGCCGGTGAACAGGAGGAACGAGAACATGACGGTGCTGGGTGCGAGGACGGCGAACACGGCGCGCCGGGCGGCGGTCTTCTCGGTCTGCGGCAGGCCCCAGCTGGCGAGCAGCAGCGCCAGGGAGGTCAGAAGCCCTACCTGAAGGAGCGTGAAGGCGGTGTCGAAACTCCGGGTGAAGCGCTTGGCTTCCGCACCGTTGCAGGAGTCGCAGGCCATGGGTGTGAGGCTGCCGATGATGTACACGAAGAGGGCAGCGGGAAGGGTGACCACCGTCGCGATCAGCTGCCCGACCCGTGTGCCGCGTACCGAAGTGCCCTGTGTGATCGACATGCCCTCAGCCAACTGCAGGGCGCGGGGCGGCACATGAGCACGAGTACTCAGGCCCGGGGGCCTCTTGCCCTCACTTGCATCCCAGGGTCTTGAGAGTGGCCGGGAAGTAGGCACGCATGAACTTCTCGATGTCCTTGCGGTGGGTGTGATCCATGAGGCTGATTGGGGGGATTTGGAGGGGGAAGTAGTCGCCACCTTTGGTCTTGCACTTGGCGATCGAGATGGCTCCGTCGGTACCCACGATCGACTTGTAACCGAGGTTGATAGCCCGAGGTGCCCTGACACGTGAGATCGACCCGGCGCCCGTCGCCAGCTACATAAGGTCCGTCGTCGTGTCGTCCCACGAGCAGTCGAGTGAGAGCGGGATCGATGGGAGTCCCGCAAATCTTCTTCGGAACCTCGTGATAGGTGGAACTACACCCGCCGGCTCTCCAACGGCCCCAGATACAGCGTCGGCAGACCCCCCGTGTCGATCACGAGCCGCTGCAGCACCACCGTCGGGTCCACCATCCAGAACTTCAACCGGTGGACCCCTGCCTTCGTCACGGAGTGTTTCGTCGCCGTCGCGTTGACGTTGTCGGAGGTGTTGCGGGCCCACACCGCGTTCAACAGCCCGTCATCAGCACCGGCGTTGATGTCGACGGTCTCGATCGGCCCGTCGTCGAGGGAGACGCCGTAGCGCAGACCGCCCGTCGGCAACGCAGGGTTACGAGGTGACAGATACGCCCACACCGTCACCTCACCCCCGGAAGCCCCGGAAGCCCCGGAAGCCGCCGACATCAGGCTCACCTCGTACTCCAGTCGCGGCGAGCCCTCCCCACCCGGCGTCTGCCGGGGCAGCGTCACCGGCCACGGTGTCATCCCCGCCCCGGTACGCCCGATGCCGTCGATACGACGCCACCCGCCGACCGCGCGGTCGTAGTGCTCCGCGTCGATCGCCACGTAGCCGCCCGCCTCCACGAACCCCCGCAGCCCCCGCCCCGACGGCGTCTCCGCCACGCACGAGACAGTGACCGACTCCCCCGCCCCGTGCACCGTCAACGACCCCCGCGCCCCAGAACCCCCCGGCACCCGCGCCCAGTCCACCCCCACCTCCACCCGCACCTGCTGCTCGACCCGCCCCCGCGGCCGATCCACCACCAACCACGGCACCGACACCTCAATCCGGTAATCGAAGGCCGTACGCCCCCGGTTGAACACCTCGACGTACTGCTGCGACCGCGTCTGATACGGACTGAAGGCAGGAAGTACGGCCGCCACCCCCGACGCACTCCCCGACGCACCCCCCGGCCACCACTCCCCCATCTCCGAGCCATCCACCGCCACCCCCAACTCCGCCCCCTCCCCCACCTCAATCCGCCGCACCGCCGGAAACAACACATCCGCCAACGCCACGTTGTCCCTCTCCGGCTGCTGCCACCCGGCATTGGGCCCGTACCGCTCCACATCCCCGTAGTCGATGTGCGGCTGCGTCTGGAAACCGCGCCATTTCCCGCCCGCCACCGCCGAGTTGAAGCGGTCGGCCAGGGCGAAGTCCCGCGCGAGGGCCGCCTCCGCCGCGTCCGCGAGGTCGTTCGTCGCGGCCCGGCCCTGCGCCGCGTACAGCAGGTTCGTGAACTCGGCCCACCGGAGCCCGTACAGGTTGGCGGTCGCCACCACCCCGTACCCGACAAGTTCGAACCATGCGTCCCGCACCCCACCCCCCGGCAACCGCCGCCCGATCCGCTCGGCCCGTCGCCCCAGCTCCCGCCACTCCTCCGTGACCCGTTCCAACTCCCGGTGCCCGAAGGCGAACGGCGTCCGCTGATCGTCGTAGACCACCTGTCCGTCGACGAGAGTGATCCGCCGGTTCAGCAACTCCGGCTTGCGGCGGGCCTGCAACTGCCCGTACTCCGCCAGGACTTCGGAAATGGCCCGGGCCTCCGCCGCCCCGAAGTTCTGCCGCGCGTAGCGCAGTTCCCACTCACCCAAGCGCGCGAGATCCCAACCCTCCGGATTCCAGGCGTAGTTGAGGAAGAACTCGGTCGGCAGCTCGTTGCCCTTCAGATCGCCCACGTTCGCGACCCACAACCTGCGGTTCCCGTAGGCGTACGCCGCGTGCAACTGCTCCCACACGTTCCGCAGGTTCGCCGTGTCCACCCACTTGTAGTTCCGTCCGGCGCCCACGTAATCGAAGTGGTAGTACAGCCCGAAGCCCCCGGCCCGCTCCCCCTCCCCCTCCCCCTCCCCCTGCTCCGGATGCTTGCGAATGTTCCCCCAGTTGTCGTCCGTCAGCACGACCGTGACGTCGTCCGGCGCCCTCAACCCCCGGTCCCAGTACCGCTGGACCTCCTTGTACAGCGTCCACACCTGCGGGGTTTCCGCCACCGGGCGGCCCGTCACCTCCTCGATGATCTGCCGCTGGGCCGCGACGATCTCCTGCATCAGCTCGATGCCGTCGCCGTCGGGCAGGCTCGTGTCGCCGTTCCCGCGCATGCCGAGCGTGATGACTCCCTCGAAGCCCTGGTCGACCATGCGTTGCACGCCGGCCCGCCAATAGGCGCGTATCGCCGGGGAGTTGAGCCGGTACGACCACTCGCCCGTCCCGCCGTACGGATCATGTCCGGGCGTCACGATCACACCGGAGGAGTCCCGGACCGCGGCCACCGCGTGCCGGTTCCACTCCTCGATGCCGCGCATCATGGGCGCCTCGTGCGACGTGCCCATGACAATCCCGTACTCCGACGCCCGCCGGTGGTTCTCCGGGTCGTCCTCCGCGAAGGCCCGCCCCCACACCGCCGGCCAGAGGTAGTTCCCCTTCAGCCGCAGCAGCACCTCGAAGACCCGGGCGTAGAAGTCCGCGGTGAAGCCGCCCGGATACCCCGGCGCCTTGCCCGGCCCGAAGTACGCCGGTGCCCAGGTCCCCAGCGCCGGGTTCTCGTCGTTGATGAAGAAGCCCCGGTACTTCACCGCCGGCGTGCCCTGCGAGTAGCGCCCCGGCAGCACCCACACCTCGTCGCGCCGCGTCGGCGGTACGTCGTCCCACCAGTGCCAGGGCGAGACCCCGATGCCGTACGACACGTCGTACGCACCGAAGATCGTGCCGCGCGGGTCGCTCCCCGCCACGACGAACGCCCGGTCCACGCCCGGCATCGGGCGCTCGACCACCGTCTGCAGCGAGGTCTCCCACCTGCCCCGCACCTCGGACACGTCCAGTTGCCCGGCGGCCACCAAACCGTCGATCAGCGCGCTGCGACCGATCGTGCCGACCAGTACCACCTCACGCTCACGCGCGAGCGCGCTGCCGGGGCGTACACCGGTGACGCGTTCGATGTCATCCCTCAAGTCCCCTGCTACCCGTACGACTCCGGGGTGATCGTCAGGATCCACCACGACCGGGGCGCCGACCAGAGGGAAGGCACCCGTCGTACGCGAGAAGGAGATGTACGCCCCCGCGTCCAGGGGCCGCGGGACCCCCGAGGACAGCACCGGCACCGCGGCAAGTCCCGCCCCCAGAACGGCTCTTCGGCTCACGCGTTCACCCATGGCCCATCCCTCCCAAGCAGATTTGCTCAGTGGCATGACAAATGGTGGGACGAGTGGAGGGAGGGGACAACGGGTCGTACGCGCCGAATACTTTCGTAACAGCGGCCCCACGACAGCAAAGGGGCCCGTACGACCGAAGTCGTACGGGCCCCTCTGGAAACTGCTACCAGATCAGATCAGAACTACTTGTTGATCTTGATGACCTGGCCGGCGCCCACCGTGCGGCCACCCTCACGGATGGCGAACTTCAGGCCCTCTTCCATGGCGACGGGCTGGATGAGCGTAACGGTCATCTCAGTGTTGTCGCCCGGCATGACCATCTCGGTGCCCTCGGGGAGGGTCACGACGCCGGTCACGTCCGTGGTGCGGAAGTAGAACTGGGGACGGTAGTTGTTGAAGAACGGCGTGTGACGGCCACCCTCGTCCTTGGACAGGATGTACGCCTGGGCCTCGAACTCCGTGTGCGGGGTGACCGAGCCGGGCTTGATGATGACCTGGCCGCGCTCGACGTCCTCGCGCTTGATGCCACGGAGGAGGAGACCGACGTTCTCACCGGCCTGGCCCTCGTCGAGCAGCTTGCGGAACATCTCGATGCCGGTGACCGTGGTGGTGGTCTTCTCCTGCTTGATGCCGATGATGTCAACGGTCTCGTTGACCTTCAGGACACCACGCTCGATACGGCCGGTGACGACCGTACCGCGACCGGTGATCGTGAAGACGTCCTCGACGGGCATGAGGAACGGCTTGTCGACGTCACGCTCGGGGGTCGGGATCGACTCGTCGACGGCGGCCATCAGGTCGAGGACCGTCTGGCCCCACTCCTTGTCGCCCTCAAGAGCCTTGAGCGCCGAGACCTTGACGACCGGCAGGTCGTCGCCCGGGAACTCGTACTCGGAGAGGAGCTCACGGACCTCAAGCTCTACGAGCTCCAGGATCTCCTCGTCGTCCACCATGTCGGCCTTGTTCAGGGCGACGACGATGTACGGAACGCCGACCTGGCGGGCCAGGAGCACGTGCTCCTTGGTCTGCGGCATCGGGCCGTCGGTGGCCGCGACCACGAGGATGGCGCCGTCCATCTGCGCCGCACCCGTGATCATGTTCTTGATGTAGTCCGCGTGACCGGGGCAGTCGACGTGGGCGTAGTGACGCGTCTCGGTCTGGTACTCGACGTGCGCGATCGAGATCGTGATACCGCGCTGGCGCTCCTCAGGAGCCTTGTCGATCTGGTCGAAGGCCGAGGCCTCGTTCAGGTCCGGGTACGCGTCGTGCAGCACCTTGGTAATGGCGGCCGTGAGGGTCGTCTTACCGTGGTCGATGTGACCGATGGTGCCGATGTTGACGTGCGGCTTAGTCCGCTCGAACTTTGCCTTCGCCACTGGGGTCCTCCTGCGGAGTGGTTCTGGTACGCCTTACTCATCGGCGCCAGGTGATCTTTGCTGGGATGCCGCCCGCCGGGGTCTGCCCTCCCGGGTGAGCCCCGGCGGTCGGTGTCAAGCCTAAAGCGTGCAAACGGTGTGTGTTACTCGCCCTTGGCCTTCGCGATGATCTCCTCGGCGACGTTCCGGGGAACCTCGGCGTAGGAGTCGAACTGCATCGAGTAGCTTGCGCGACCCGAGGTCTTGCTGCGGAGGTCGCCGACGTAGCCGAACATCTCCGAGAGGGGCACGAGGCCCTTCACGACGCGGGCACCGGCACGCTCCTCCATGGCCTGGATCTGACCACGGCGGGAGTTGATGTCGCCGATGACCTCACCCATGTAGTCCTCGGGCGTGGTGACCTCGACGGCCATCATCGGCTCAAGGAGCACGGGAGACGCCTTGCGGGCGGCCTCCTTGAACGCCTGCGAACCGGCGATCTTGAACGCGAGCTCGGAGGAGTCGACCTCGTGGTAGGCACCGTCGAGAAGCGTGACGCGGACGCCCGTCATCTCGTACCCGGCGAGGATGCCGAACTGCATGGCCTCCTGCGCACCGGCGTCCACCGACGGGATGTACTCCCGCGGGATACGGCCACCGGTGACCTTGTTCACGAACTCGTACGCCGGGCCGTCGGACTCGGTGATCGGCTCGATCGCGATCTGCACCTTGGCGAACTGACCGGTACCACCGGTCTGCTTCTTGTGGGTGTAGTCCACGCGCTCGACGGCCTTACGGATCGTCTCACGGTACGCGACCTGCGGCTTGCCGACGTTGGCCTCGACCTTGAACTCGCGCTTCATACGGTCGACCAGCACCTCAAGGTGCAGCTCGCCCATACCGCCGAGGATGGTCTGGCCCGTCTCCTCGTCCGAGTGAACGTGGAAGGAGGGGTCCTCCTCCGCGAGACGCTGGATGGCAATACCCAGCTTCTCCTGGTCACCCTTGGACTTGGGCTCGATGGCGACCTGAATGACCGGCGCCGGGAAGTCCATGGACTCCAGGATCACCGGGTTCTTGTCGTCGCACAGCGTCTCACCGGTGGTGGTCTGCTTCAGGCCCATCACGGCGACGATGTCGCCGGCGCCCACCGCCTCGATCTCCTCACGCTTGTTCGCGTGCATGCGGTAGATCTTGCCGATGCGCTCCTTCTTGCCCTTGACGGAGTTCAGCACCGCGGTGCCAGTCTCCAGGCGGCCCGAGTAGACCCGGACGAAGGTGAGCTTGCCCAGGTGCGGGTCGCTCATGATCTTGAACGCGAGCGCGGACAGCGGCTCGTCCACGGACGGCTTGCGCTTGACGACGACCTCGGGGTCCTTGACGTCGTGGCCTTCGATGGCCTCGACGTCCAGGGGGGTCGGCAGGTAGCGCACGACCGCGTCGAGCAGGGGCTGGACGCCCTTGTTCTTGAACGCGGTGCCACAGAACACCGGGGTGACCGTGATGCCGTTGGACTTGCCGGACGCGATGGTGACGCGACGGATCGCGGCGTACAGCTGCTCCTCGGTGGGCTCCTGGCCCTCCAGGAACAGCTCCATGATCTCGTCGTCGTTCTCCGCGACGGCCTCGACGAGCTTGCCGCGGTACTCCTCGGCGGCCTCGGCGTGCGTGGCCGGGATGTCGACGACGTCGTACATCTCGCCCTTGGCGGCCTCGGCGGACCACACGAGCGCCTTCATGCGGACCAGGTCCACAACGCCCTTGAAGTCCATCTCGGCACCGATCGGAAGCTGCATGATCAGCGGGACCGCACCGAGGCGGTCCTGGATCATGTCGACGCAGCGGTGGAACTCCGCGCCGGTCCGGTCGAGCTTGTTCACGAAGCAGATGCGCGGCACGCCGTAACGGTCGGCCTGACGCCACACCGTCTCGGACTGCGGCTCGACACCGGCGACGCCGTCGAACACGGTGACGGCGCCGTCGAGGACGCGGAGCGAACGCTCCACCTCGACGGTGAAGTCGACGTGCCCGGGGGTGTCGATGATGTTGATCGTGTAGTCGTCGTCCTCAAGCGGCCAGTGACAGGTGGTGGCAGCAGAGGTGATCGTGATGCCACGCTCCTGCTCCTGCTCCATCCAGTCCATGGTGGCAGCGCCGTCGTGGACTTCACCGATCTTGTAGCTGACGCCGGTGTAGAAGAGGATCCGCTCAGTGGTGGTCGTCTTACCCGCGTCGATGTGAGCCATGATCCCGATGTTGCGGACCCTGGCCAGGTCAAGTGAAGTGGTAGCCATAAGGCTTCGGTCTTCTCTCGGTCTCGTCGTGGGTAGCGACTACCAGCGGTAGTGCGCGAAGGCCTTGTTGGACTCGGCCATCTTGTGGGTGTCCTCGCGCTTCTTGACGGCCGCACCGAGGCCGTTCGAAGCGTCCAGAAGCTCGTTGAGCAGACGCTCGGTCATGGTCTTCTCGCGACGGGCGCGGGAGTAACCGACCAGCCAGCGCAGCGCGAGCGTGTTGGCGCGACCGGGCTTGACCTCGATCGGGACCTGGTACGTCGCACCGCCGACTCGGCGGGACTTGACCTCAAGCGTGGGCTTGATGTTCTCCAGCGCGCGCTTCAGCGTGATGACCGGGTCGTTGCTGGTCTTCTCGCGCAGGCCCTCCATGGCGCCGTACACGATGCGCTCGGCGGTGGAGCGCTTGCCGTTCAGCAGCACCTTGTTGATCAGGGAGGTGACAAGAGGAGAACCGTAGACCGGGTCGATGATGACCGGGCGCTTCGGGGCGGGGCCCTTACGAGGCATTTTCTACTTCTCCTTCTTGGCGCCGTAGCGGCTGCGGGCCTGCTTGCGGTTCTTGACACCCTGGGTGTCGAGCGAACCGCGGATGATCTTGTAGCGAACACCGGGCAGGTCCTTCACACGACCGCCACGCACGAGCACGATGGAGTGCTCCTGCAGGTTGTGTCCCTCACCCGGAATGTAAGCGGTGACTTCGATCCCGCTGGTCAGACGCACACGCGCGACCTTACGCAGGGCCGAGTTCGGCTTCTTCGGGGTGGTCGTGAACACACGCGTGCAGACGCCACGACGCTGGGGCGAACCCTCGAGTGCGGGCGTCTTGTTCTTCTCGACCTTGTCCTGCCGGCCCTTCCGGACCAGCTGCTGGATCGTAGGCACTACTTCTCCGGTTTCTGTGTGCCGATGGTGAAGCTAACCTGGAACGTCGCCGACCCACGCGGTCGGGTGTGTCGGATCGCGCAGACTTTCGCCGGTGAGCAAAAGGGGCGCGGATCGCGGTGGCCGGTGTCGGCTCCCTTAGTGCGGTTCAAGGCACGCACGGGAGCCAGGGCACACCCCAGGCACAAGGTCTGAGCGTACCTACCTCATTCGCTGCGGTCAAAACAAATGGGTGTCACCCACGGCTCGGCACGGGACATGCCGAAGCCGCGCCCCCTCCGCGATCTTCGAATCTACGGTACGGAGGGGTCAGGCGGAGCTCACGCCGGCCACGATCACCAGCAGGAGGAACAGGGTCCAGGCGCTCACCGCGAGCCAGCCGAAGACCAGCCCGGTCAGCGCCAGCCCGTCACCGACCTGGTCGGTCCGCTGTATCTCCGCGCGGGCGGTGTGGCCGAGGATCACCGCGGGGATGCCGGTCAGGCCCAGCGTCGGCACGATCAGGAGACCGCAGACCAGCGCGCCGACCGCCTTGCCGTTGGTCGGCGGCAGCGGAGCCGGCAGGAAGGTCGGCGGCACCGGCCGGAAACCGGGCGGCGGCACCTGGACGACCGTCGTCTGCGGACCCTGGGGCAGATCGGCGACCAGCAGCATCAACTCGCCGATCGTACGGGCGTCGTAGGCCCGCGCGACCCGCTTCTCCAGCTCGTCCTCCCGCAGCCGCCCCTCGGCGAAGCCCGCCCGGAGCACGTCCACGGCCCGCTCGCGGTCGGCGGTCGCCGCCAGCATCGACGCCCCGTTGTGCCCCTGCCACGGCTGCTGCGGTCCTTGCCCCTGCCACGGTGTCGGGTACGACACAGAAACACCCCCCGGCGCCGGAGACCGAATGCCTCCATGATGCTCCAACGCGCCGAAAACGGCACCGGTTCCCCACCCGGTACCTCCCCGGCGGCACCGGCCCCGGTGGCGGGAACCGGCATGTTGACGTACTCGCTTCCGCCAGTGGCCGGTTTCCGCACTTTCACTCTCCGCGACTCCGTGCTTTCAGTACGTTGATCGACCCACTGTCGGAATTCGGGGGATGTAAATGACAACGGGGATACCGGCGTACACGCCGGACGACGGGGGGCTGGACGACCAGGTGCCGTTCCTGGCCCGGCTGGAGGGCGAGGACCGCTCGGCGCTGCTGGGCCTGGGACGCGCGCTGGACTTCACCGCCCGGATGGTCCTGGTCCGCCAGCACGAACCCTCCGCGCACGTGCTCTTCCTCGTGTACGGCTGGACCAAGGTCACCGCCTCGGCCGCCAACGGCTACGAGGCCCTGCTCGCGCTGCGCGGCCCCGGCGACATCGTCGGCGAGTCGGCCGCGCTGACCGGACGCCCGCGGTCGGCGACAGTGACCGCGCTGGAACCGGTGCGGGCGGTGGCGGTGGAGCGCGGCCACTTCAAGGACTTCCTCAACCGCTCGCCCGCCGTCTCCTTCGCCCTCCTCGGTCTCACCACGGACCGCACCCGCGCGGCCGACCGGCGCCGGCTGGAGTTCGCGTCGATGAGCGTGCGGGAACGGTTCGCCGTGCTGCTCCTGGACCTGATCCGCACCCACGGCCGCCGCACTCCGGAGGGCATCGAACTGGCCGTGCCCCTCAGCAAGCAGGAGCTGGCGGGGTCGGTCGGGGCGTCCCGGGAGATGGTGCAGCGCCTGCTGAAGGAGTTACGGGACAAGGGAGCCGTGTCCACCGGCCGCCGCGCGATGCTGATCATGCGCCCGGACATCCTGCGCCGCATAGCCGCCGCGGGCCCGACCGCGGGAATCCCGTCGCCGCCGGGGCCCCTGGAGGACTAGGGCCGGACCGGGACTGTGAACACCTTCACAGTCCAAGTGCGTCATCCTCCCTCACCGCTGAGGTCCCGTCAGCCTCACGCTGCTGCTCTGGACAAGCACGCCCCCGCGCAATCTGCACAAGCACGCCCCCGCGAAAGGCGACCATGAGCGACCCCGTGAGCCGCACGATCCTGTTGCTGGACATCGAGAGGTACAGCGACCGGGACGACGTGGAACAGGCCTATCTGCGCCGCATGCTCTACGACATCACCGACCGCACGCTGGAGAGCGCGGGCATCGACGAGACCCGGCGGCTGCGGGCCGACCGCGGCGACTCGGTGATGGAGCTGATCGACGCGAGCGCTCCCGTCACGGCGCTGCTGCGGGCCCTGCTCACGGAGGTGCCGATCCGGCTGAAGGCGGTCAACCGCATGGCGTCCCGGTCCGCGCAGATCCGGCTGCGCGGTGTCGTCGCCACCGGTTACGTCGCCGTGGACCAGCACGACGGCTGGGTCGGCTCCGACCTCAACCACGCCTGCCGGCTGCTGGACGCGGACGTCCTGCTCGCCGCCCTGCGCGAGCGCGCCGCCGACTTCGCGCTGTGCGTCTCGGACGCCCTGTACGCGGGAGTCGTCCGCCACGACCACCCGGGCATCCCGGCCGACGACTTCCACCAGGTGACGGTGGCGAGCAAGAACGGCCCGCTGGGGGCGTGGCTGCACGGACCGGTGCCCGAAGGGGTGGCCGACGAGAACCACGGTGACGCGGGGAAGGGGGAGGCGCAGGGCGGATCGGGGGACCGCCCTGCGCCCGGGGCCTCCGCACCGCAGGACCCCGCATCACAGGCCCCGGCTGCGGACGCCCCCGCGCCGGACGCCCACGAGGAACGGGTTCCGCCGCAGGGCGGATCACCGGAGAGCCGCCCGGCGCCGGACGGAACACGGGGAGCCCCGGCGCCGGGTGTCGTCTTCAACTTCAACGGCGGTTCGCCGTCCTTCGGCGGCAGCCTGGTCGGCCACGACCAGCACGGCGTCAGCGGCGGCCAGGTCACCGGGGACGTCCACCTCGGCGGCCAGGAGCGGGGAGACGGCGCATGAGCGACCAGGAGGAGCCGGAGAAGCCGAGAGCGGCGTCCGGCGGCACGTCCGACCCGAAGGACCAGAACCCCAGGGACCAGAAGGGCGCGAAGGACCAGAAAGGCGCCAAGGGCGCCAAGGGTTCCGGTGACGCGAAGCAGGGCGACCAGGCCGCCGACGACACCCCACAGGGCGGTGGTGACGACGCGGAGGAACGCGACCAGCCGCAGACCGCCTGGGCGGCCCGGCGGGACCTGATCGACCACAGCCCGCGCAGCATGAACGTCGGCGACCGCTCCCGCTTCGGCGGCGGCCTGGTCGGCCACGACCAGCACGGCGTCAGCGGCGGCCGGGTCACCGGCGACGTCATCATGGGCAGCAAGACGGAGATCCACTACGCGATACCCGGCCTGTCCGCGCCCGCCTCCGCCTCCGGCGAGGTCCCGCGGATCGTCCTGGAACGCCTGGCCGAGACCTTCGTCGCCGACGAGGAGTACATGGCCGGACTGCTCGAACGCCTCCGCGCCGACCGGGTCCTGGTCCTGTCCGGCGCCCGCTTCACCGGCCGCCACACCGCCGCCCTGATGCTGCTGCACCGGCTGGACGCCGACCCCGTCCGCACCCTGATGCGCGACACCAGCCCGGCCTCCCTCGCCGACGGGTCCAGCGCCGAGGACAAGGCCCGCGGCTACCTCGTCAGCGACCTCGCCACCCGCCGCGACCGCCCGCTGTGCGAACCGCATCTGCTCGCCGCGAAGGAGCGGCTCGTCGAGCAGGACGCCTATCTGGTCATCACCGTCGGCCCCACCGCCGTACTGGAGGACGTGCCGAAGGTCGAGTGGCGGCCACCGAGCGCGGCCGAGGTCCTCGGCGCGCATGTGCGGACCCGCACGGACGAGGCGACCGCCGCCAAGCTGCTGGACCTGCCGGACGTGGTGGCGTTCCTCGAACACGACCACCAGTTGCGCGAAGTCGCCGCGTTCGCCGCGCAGTTGGGCCGGTACGCGGCCGGTGAGGTGGCCGCGGACGCGATTGCCCAGTTCTCGCTGATCTCGCTGGAGAGCCAGGTCCAGGAGTGGTTCGAGGAGGACGAGCGCGCGATCCATCTGCGGGACAAGGCGTTCCTGGTCGCGCTCGCCGCCTTCGACGGCGGCCCGTACGCCCTCACCGCCGAACTGAGCGACCTGCTCTACCGGTTCCTCCAGGAGACCGAGAACCCCACCCGCGTCCCCGAGGTCCCCGTCTTCGGCACCCACATCGGCAAGCGCCTCCAACTCGCCCGCGCCACGCGGTACGAGGAGGACGAGCACACCGAGTGGGGCCCGGTCGCCCAGCAGAAGGCCAGGTTCCTGGACGAGCGGGCCTCGCTGGTGCTGCTGCGCGAGCTGTGGACCGGCCATCCCTCGGCCCGCCCGGCGCTCATCAACTGGCTGCGCCGGCTCGCCGACGACGGCCGCCCGCTGGTCCGCACCCGCGCCGCGTCCACCGTCGCGATCCTGGCCCGCACCGACCTGCCCTCCGCGATGGCCCTGGTCATCGAGGTGTGGGCCACCTCCAAGCTGTTCCGGCACCGCCTGGTCGCCGTCAACTCCCTCACCCTCGCCCACCTCATCGACACCCCCAACATCCCGCGCATCCTCGACGACTGGTGCGAGGGCGACGACGAGCGCCGCCGCTGGGTGGGCGTCCGGTCGTACGGCCTGATCGGCTCGGAACGCCCCGAGCAGGCACTCGCCGCGCTGCGCAAGGCGGTACGCCGGCTCTACGACAACGACCAGGACCTGTACGCCGACGACGACCGCAAGGACCTGGACCACGAGATCGGGCGTGAACTCGCCGAAGCCGTAGGGCTGTTGCTGCTCTCCTCGGCCGAGGAACGGGTCCTCTCCGAGCTGCGGCAGCACCTCGACGACGACCGCGCCGTCCGCGACCTCACCCTCGCCGGCTTCGTCAACGCCTGCGGGCGCACCGAGGGCGACGAGCGCTACGGCATGCCGCTGGTCCTCGACTGGTACGCCCGCGCGGTGGCCGCGGGCAGCGCCTCGTCGTACGGCATCCCCCACCTCTGGCGGGCCGCGCTGGCCGATCTGCGCACCACCCGGCCCGCGCTGGACGTGCTGAAGGCGTGGGTGCTGATCGCCGACCGCGCCACGGCCACCGAGTGGGCGCTCGCCGCGCTGCTCCCGGCACTGGTGGCCACGCCCGAGGACCACCAGCGGCTCAGCCACCTGCTGCGCACCATGTCCGGCGAGGACGGAAAACCGCCGCCCCTGGTGGCGGCCCGACTGCTGACCACGCTTCCCATCCGCTGACCCACGTCGGAACGCCCCGCGCACGCCGGGTGGTACGTCCGAGGAGACACGCCCATGCCCACCTTCCGCCAGCCCGAGTGGCAGCAACCGGCCGACCGGCACACCGAGATCATCGACCCCGTCCTCACCGTGCGGCAACTGTCGCGCTTCGAGTTCAACCTCAAGTCCTACGTCCGTATCGACCACGCCCTGGTCTTCGCCACCGGCAAGGGCGGCTACGTCGCGTACCTCCCGCCGCAGCGGCCGACCCGCGGGGACATCGCGGCGAACCGCTACACGGCCGTGTACGAGGTGGACATGGGCGTGCATCCGCACACCTGTGACCTCGCGCTGCCCAGCGACAACGACGCGTTCGAGTTCACGGCCGCGGTCGACCTGTCCTGGCAGGTCCTCGACCCGGTCCGGTTCGTGGCCAGCGGCCACCGGGACGTACCGGGCCTGGTGTTGAGCGAACTCCAGCAGGCCGCCCGCCCGGTGACTCGCCGGTTCGCCATCGCCGACAGCGCGTCGGCCGAGGTGGAGCTGCTGGAGCGGATGAACCTGCTCGGCCCGCTCGGCGCCCCCGCCGGACTCCAGGTCACCTGGACGCTACGGCTGAAGCGCGACGAGGCCAACATCGAGCACGAGCTGCGCAAGCAAGCCATCGAGCACTCCGCCGACGAGCAGATCCGGGCGGCGCAGCGCGGCATGGACATCGACGTCGAGGTCGACCGCCGCTACCGCCAGAGCGACTCGCTCCAACTGGACCGGGCCATGCAGTACGGCACCCACCAGCAGGAACTGCTCCTCCAACAGCAGCGCTGGCAGCACGCGCAGGCGCTGCTCGCGGGCCAACAGCAGCTGGAACTCCAGCGGTTGGAGGAAGAGAAGATCAATTTCTACCAGTTCCACCTCCAACAGGGCGGCGTCCACCAGTGGGCACTCCACCTCGCCCAGCACCCGGAGGACTCCCACATGGTCATGAACAGCATGCGGGAGGACCAACTCCGCATGATCCAGGCCCAGATGGAACTGGTCCAACAACTCCTGAACGGCGACACAGCCGAGAACTGGGAGCTGGAAGGCCCCAAACAACTGGCCCTCCGCACGGTCAACGACATCCTCACCCAACGCCTCCCGGGCGTCCCCCAGGACCCACCCCCGCAGCTCCCTCCGGGGGTCGGCCCCGAATACCCCGGCACAACCCTCCCTGGCGAGCCGATCACTCCGTCGCCTACGGGCATGCCTCCGGGATACCGCCCGGCCGATGAACAGGGCCTGAGCGGGCAGCCGACGGCGGGAATGGGGCCGTATGTGCCTGGGCAGGGCGGCGGAGTGCCGGGGGTGTATTCGGCGGGGCAGAGCGGGGTGCCGGGGGCGTATGCGGGCGGGCAGGGTTCGGCGCCAGGGGCGTATGCGGCAGGACAGGGCGCGGCGCCGGGGGCGTATGCGCCGGGGCAGGGCCCGATGCCGGGGGCTTACACGGCAGGGCAGACCTCGAT
>NZ_JAWOAI010000042.1:0-32630 GCF_033194735.1 Streptomyces sp. W16 | reverse complement strand
GCGCGCGGCGGTGCGCTGTCAGCGGCACCTGACCGGCCGGCTCGCACTTGCTCCCGAGCCACCGCGGCTACGACCACCTGGGCGCCGCGCCGACCGCCCGCGGCTTCGTCGCGGTGTCCATCAGCGCGAACAGCATCGACCAACCAGACGTCCGTCGACCACGGCCACCGCGCCCGGCCGACCAACGAACACCTGCGGCAGCGGCAGCGGCAGCGGCAGCGGCAGCGGCAGCAGTTGACCACCGCCGGGCGCGGCCCGCCGACCGGCTGCTTCGGTCGCGAGTGTTCGGGTCGCGCCAGCTGACGATCGGGGGGATGAGGTCGTACAGCGCGATGGTCCGGCCCTCCCGCGGGAATGGTTCAGCGGGGTGTCCTGACATAGGTGTACGGGGCGCACACGTATGTGCTGTGGTGATCTGCGGCACGCAGGGCGGCAGTGAGGCGCTCGCGCGGTTTGAGGCCGAGATCGGCGGTGGCGTGCAGGGCACCGAGAGCCAGGTCGTCCCCGGAGCCCACCGCGGCATATCCCTCGACGGGCTCACCGACTTGATAGTCGGAATGGATCTCGAAGAGACGGCCCTGGATGCCGACGAGGAAGACGCCCGCCTGTTCCTGCTCGGAGTCCTTACGAGCCCATCCACCGTCCTTGAGGCAGGCTCGGACGGCGTTGATGAAGCGCGTGGCCATGAAACGGTCGAGGTCGCCCTCGGGGTGCGGGGCCTCGAACGCGTAGTGCAGGAGCTGGCCCATACGGAATGAGGATGTGAACCCAAGTACATAGGGACCGTTGGTGAAGACCTTCGGGTCGCGGCGGATCGTGAGCTGCGACCCGCTGCTGCCTGCGGAGTCTCCGGCGAGGTGGACTCGCCCGCGGTGGACCAGGCCGACGATGACGGTCAAGTCACCACCTCCAGGGACTCGTTGGGTACTTGTCGTCCCGCATGGACCCGTTCTGCCCCCTGCCCGGGCGGAGCTACCACTTCCGCAAGGAGAGCCGAGGGAGCGTCGACGAGGGTGCGAAGGCCGCGGGTGCTGTGCCATCGGTGGTGCGTGGAGCCGACGCCGGCCGGACCGACCCGACCGTGGGCCGGTTGTCCCGGCCGAACCCCACGGACCGACGGAACTCGGCCCGCCGACACTCCAGGAGGTCGACGAGTCGGCGGACACGGTCGAGCGCGACCGGCCTCACGTCATCGCGCGAGTCGGCTCTACGGGATTCAGCCACCGAAGCGTCGTACATCGTGGCGGGACGACGGCAGAGGGCACTGCCGATGCGATCGGCCCAAAGGACCCTCCCGTCTGTTCATGCCTCTCCGGTTCCAACTGCCGGCGCCCCCGCTGCGGTCCACGGACAGCGTCCGCGACGCGAGCCGTGCCTCGCCCCCGGCGCCCGCCAACCCTCTTGCCCTCGGCACAGCACCCACTTAGCCTGATTTTGTGCCGCAAATAAACAAACCCCGAACGCACAACGCCGTGCCGGGCACCCCCACCGACCTCGCCCGGCTCCGAGCCGTCATCACCGCCTTCTTCGCCCTCGACGGCTTCATCTTCGCCGGCTGGGTCGTCCGCATCCCCGCCATCAAGCACCAGACCGGCGCCACCGCCGGCACCCTCGGCCTCGCCCTCCTCGGCGTCTCCGCCGGCGCCGTCATCACCATGATGCTCACCGGCCGCCTCTGCCACCGCTACGGCAACCACCAAGTCACCGTCGCCTGCGCCGTGTTGCTCTCCCTCAGCGTCTCCCTCCCCCCGCTCACCCACTCCGCACTCACCCTCGGCCTCGTCCTGCTGATCTTCGGCGCGGCCTACGGAGGGATCAACGTCGCGTTCAACAGCGCGGCGGTAGACCTGGTCAGGGCCATGCGGCGGCCCATCATGCCCAGCTTCCACGCCGCGTTCAGCCTCGGCGGCATGGTCGGCGCCGGACTCGGCGGACTCGTCGCCGGAGCACTCACCCCCACACAGCACCTCTTCGGCCTCACCGTGATCGGCCTGCTCGTCACCGCCCTGATCGGCCGCCCCCTGCTCCGCCTCCAGCCCCCGGCACCGCACGAGGGCCCACCGACCCGCTCACCGGCCGACTCACGGACGGACCGAGCCCGCTGCACGCCAACCGACGCACCATCAGATCAATTGCCCTGCACCACAATTGACATACCGTCAGACCCACCACCCCACTCACCAACCGACTCGCCCAAGCACTCCCCTCACACCCAACCCCAATCCCCACCCCGCCGCCTCAACCCCCGCACCCGCGGCCTCGTCATCACCTTCGGCCTGATCGCCCTGTGCACCGCCTTCGGCGAAGGCGCCCTCGCCGACTGGAGTGCCCTGCATCTGCAGCAGGACCTCGACGCCAGTGCCGGCGCCGCCGCCATCGGCTACTCCTGCTTCGCGCTGGCCATGACCGCCGGCCGGCTCAGCGGTACCCGGCTGCTCGAACGCCTCGGCCGGACCCGCACCCTCGTGTCCGGCGGCACGACCGCCGCCGTCGGCATGCTGCTCGGAGCGCTCGCGCCCACCCTGTGGGCGGCCGTCCTCGGCTTCGTGATCACCGGGCTCGGCCTCGCCAACCTCTTCCCCGTCGCCGTCGAACGCGCCGGCACCCTCGCCGGCCCCGACGGAGTCGCCATCGCCTCCACCCTCGGCTACGGCGGCATGCTCCTGGGACCGCCCGCCATCGGCTTCATGGCGGAGTGGTACTCGCTCCCCGCCGCCCTCACCAGCGTGGCGGTGCTGGCCGCCACCGCGGCCCTCATCGGATTCCTCACCCGGCACGCGGCAGAACGTTGACTCCTGTTCACCTGAGGTGGCAAACAAGCCAACGGGCGGCCGAACAAAGGTGGTTGGGACCGGCGAGGCGCATGAGTCGAGCCGTGGGGGAATAACGTGGGCCTCCACGACCGGTGTTCGACGGTTTCGTGGCTCTCACCACGTACACACAGGAGTGACCATGACGGACGAGACAGCGAACTCCCAGCAGGAAGCGCTCTCCAAGTTCGACACGACGGTGCCGCAGTCTGCCCGGATCTGGAATTACTGGCTTGGGGGCAAAGACAACTACGAAGTGGACCGCGTCGCGGGCGACGCCTTCCGCGAGATCTTCCCCGGTATCGAGACAGGGGCCCGCGCCGCCCGCTACTTCCTCGCCCGCGCCGTCCGTCACCTGGCCGCCGAGGAAGGCATCCGGCAGTTCCTGGACATCGGCACCGGACTGCCCAACGTGGACAACACCCACGAGATCGCCCAGCGGGTGGCACCCGAGAGCCGCATCGTCTACGTCGACAACGACCCGTTGGTGCTGGCACACGCCCGCGCCCTGCTCACCAGCACCGAGGAAGGCGTCACCAACTACGTCGACGCCGACCTGCGCGACCCGGACACCATCGTGCGGGAGGCCGCGAAGACGCTGGACTTCGACCAGCCCGTCGCCCTCATGCTGATGGGCATCCTGGGCCACATCGAGGACTACGACGAGGCCCGCTCGATCGTGCGGCGACTGGTGGAGGCCCTGCCCGCCGGCAGCTATCTCGTGCAGTACGACAGCACCGACACGAGCGAGGCCTACGTCGACGCCATCCGGCAGTACAACGAGGGCGGTTCGATCCCGTACATCCTGCGCAGCCCCGAGCAGATCGCGGGCTTCTTCGAGGGTCTGGAACTGCTCGAACCGGGCGTGGCGTCGTGCTCGCGCTGGCGTCCCGACGACAGTGCCTGGGGCCTGCCCGCGGAGGTGCACCAGTACGGCGGCGTAGCCCTCAAGCGCTGACCCCCGGCCCGCGCCCGGCCCACGTCCCGGCTCAGGTCTCCTGAAGGATGCGATGCAGGATCGTCGGGGTCTCCTCCGGCGATTCCGCTTCGACCACCAGGCGGTTCATGACGTCCCAGTAGCACTCGATCTCGTTCGGCCGGTCGGGGTAGAGGGCGGTGACGCGCTGTTCGAGGTAGACCATGTCGGGCAGTCGGCCGCCGGGCAGTCGCAGAATGGTCACCGGACCGGCTTCCGCGGCGTGGCCGCCGGCGAGGAACGGCATGATCTGGACGGTGACTTGGGGGAGTCGGCAGATCTCGATGAGATGCCTGAGCTGGGCGCGCATCGTGCGGATGCCGCCCACCGGGCGGCGCAGTGCCGCCTCGTCGATCACGGCCCAGAGCTGCGCCGCCGGCCGGCGGCGCAGGATCCGCTGACGGGTCATCCGCAGCATGACCCGCCGGTCGAGCTCCTCCCCGCGAGCGTCCGCGTGGGCGAGCCGGAGGGAGGCGCGCGCGTAGTCGGGGGTCTGCAGCAACTGGGGAACACGCTGGACCTCGAAGCAGCGGATGAGGCTCGCCGCCTGTTCGGCTCCGAGGTAGGCCTGCGTCCAGGTGGGCACCACGTCGTTGAAGTACTGCCACCAGGCAGGGGCGTTGGCCTCTTCGGCCAGGGCCAGCAGGGTGGCGCGCTCGGCCTCGTCCCGGACGCCGTAGAGCGTGAGCAGGTCGGTCACGTCACGGAGTTTGAATCCGTGCCGGCCGGCCTCCAGTCGGCTGATCTTGGACCGGGAGGCGCGGATGACCTCACCCGCGGCCGTGCGGGAGATGGTCCGCGCTTCGCGCAGTTCGCGCAGCCGTGCGCCCAGTAGGAGACGCGGCACCGTGGGGCCGGCCGAGCGGCTGTCCAGGAGCGCGCTGTCGGGCGGTGTGGTTAAGACCTCTTCGGAACCCATGGTCGATCTCCCTGCGGTGCACGCGACGTTGTGTGGGGACGAACGCTACGGCCAGTCATCTTAAGGGCTCTTGGCTGTCAACTCGGCGCGCTCAAGAGTTTGCTTTCCTATACGATTTCTTGGATCAACAGGTGTTTCGAAGGCCGGGGATGCTCCCATTACCGCCCGCTGTTGCCGCAGGCCTTGACGCACACGGGTTCCTGCCCCACGATCGCCGCATCGATTTCCTATTTGATTTGGCAGGGATAGGGCATGCGCTTCCCAACCAGATCCGTCCTGCCCGGAGTTGTCGCTGTCGTGCTGCTCACCGCCGGGACAGCGGCCTGCACCTACCGCAACTCGGGTGCCCAGTCCGGCGGTCAGGCCTCGTCGGCCGCGCGGACGGGCGGCGGCACCGACCTCGTGGACGGCTCCCGGACCAAGGTCGCCCTCGTGCCGGGTGGCGCCCACCCGTATTTCCAGCCCTGGAAGACCGCGGGCGCAGCCGCGAAGAAGACCTACGGACTCGGAGCCGTCGCCTTCGACGAGACGGCGGAGTGGGACCAGCAGAAGCAGAACAATCTGCTGTCCACGCTGGCGGCGCGCGGCTACAACGCGTTCGGGGTGTTCGGTGTCTCCCCCACCGACATCAACTCGACCTTCGCGGACCTCAAGTCGCAGGGCTTCCCGGTGGCTTCGCTCGGTTCCTGCCCGGCCGGCAACAAGGACGAGGCCGACTTCTGTCTCTCCACGGACGTCCAACTCGCCGCCTACAAAGCCGCGAAGGCGGCGATCGCGGCCATGGGCGGCCACGGCGTCCTGGTCCACCTGACCGGCAACAACGTCGACGCCAATACCCAGTTGAGGATCAAGGGCGTCGCGCGGGCCGTGCAGGAGACGGGCGGCAAGGTGAAGCTCCTGCAGACCATCACCGACATCGACACCGACCTGCAGACCGCGCAGAAGGCGGTGTCCGACCTGATGGCGGCCAAGGGCGACCAGATCACGGGCATCGTCGCCACCGCCTACAACCCCGCCGTCGCCGCCGCCGACGTCGTCAGGACGTCCGGTTCGAAGGCGAAGGTCATCGCCATCGACGACGACGCCAAGATCCTGAGCGGCATCAGACAGGGCACGGTCACGGCCACCGTGGTGCAGAACCCGGTCGGCCAGGCCGAGATCGGGACCTGGGCCCTGGCGCTCCTGCAGACGAAGCAGTGCTCCGTGCGCGATCCCGGCGTACAGGTGGACTCCGGTTCGTTCGTCGTCGACAAGGCGAACGTCTCGGCCTACGACACCGCGCGGCGGGCGAAGACGGCGCAGCTGAAACAGCAGTTCGCCGACAAGATCCTCTCCTGCGGCTGACCCCACCGTCCTTCACCGATACCGAACCCCACGACAGAAATCGGAACCGCCGGATGAGCATCATCACGACCGCGACCGCCAGGCTGGTCGACATCGCCGTCGAACAGGACCGCACCGACGCCGTGCAGTCGTTCGTCAAACAGGAGACGATCCTGGTCGACGTGCAGACGTGGGACGGCGGCACGGGAACCGGCTACTCCTACACCATCGGCACCGGCGGCACATCCGTACTGGCACTGCTGCGCGACCACCTGCTGCCCGCCCTCGTCGGACAGGACGCCCGCAACATCGAGGCGCTGTGGCAGCGGCTGTTCGCGCTGACCCGGGCGACCACCACCGGAGCGATCACCTCGCTCGCCCTCGCCGCCGTGGACACCGCCCTGTGGGATCTGCGCAGCAGGCGGACGGGCGAGCCCCTGTGGCGGCTGGCCGGCGGCCACCGCCAGGAGGTGCCGGTCTACGACACCGAGGGCGGCTGGCTCCATCTGAGCACCGAGGAACTGGTCAAAGGCGCCCTGCGCGCCCAGGAGTCGGGCTGGGCGGGCGTCAAGATCAAGGTGGGCCGGCCGCATCCCGCCGAGGACGCGGAACGGCTGCGTGCCGTGCGCGAGGCCGTCGGCCCCTCGCTGCACATCATGACCGACGCCAACCAGTCGCAGACGGCGTCCTCGGTGCTGCGGCTCGCGGCGGCGCTGGAGCCGTACGACCCGTACTGGCTGGAGGAGCCGCTGCCCGCGGACGACATCAGCGGTCACGCCCGGCTGGCTGCGGCGACCCGTATCCCGGTGGCCGTCGGGGAGTCCATGTACTCGCTGATGCAGTTCCGCTCCTATCTGGAGGCCGGTGCTGCCTCCGTCGTACAGGTGGACGCCGCCCGGATCGGTGGGATCACCCCGTGGCTGAAGGTCGCGCACCTGGCGGAGAGCCACAACGTCATGGTCTGCCCGCACTTCCTGATGGAGCTGCACGTCAGCCTCGCCGCCGCGGTGCCCAACGGCCAATACGTCGAGTACATACCGCAGTTGCGCGCCGTGACCCGGACCGAGCTGACCATCCGTGACGGCATGGCGGTGGCCCCGGACGTGCCGGGAATCGGTATCGACTGGGACCCGGACGCGCTGGACGACCGGAGGGTGGCATGACGACCTCCGTCGGCCCGCCGGACACCGTTCCGGAGGAGCGGGCGGAGCGAACGGCGGGTCACCGCCTGCCGTTCTGGGTCAACCAGCGGCTCGGTCTGCTGCTCCTGGTCGTCGCGCTCAGCGTGCTGTTCGGCACGCTGCGCCCGGCGTTCATGGACCAGCGGCTGGTGCTCTTCCCGCTGCTGCGGGACGTCGCCACCCTGACCGTGGTCGCGCTGGCCCAGATGGTCGCCCTGTCCGTGGGCCACATGAACCTCGCGGTCGGCCGGATGGCCGCCTTCGGCGCGATGTTCGCGGGCCTCGGCTACGACCGTCTCGGTGTCCCCACGCAGGTGGGCCTGCTCCTGTGCCTGGCCGCCGGCGCGGCCATCGGCGCGCTCACCGGCTGGCTGATCGCCCGTACCGGAGTGAGCTCCTTCGTCGTCACCCTGGCGATGGACTTCGCGCTGCTGGGCCTGGTGTCCCTGCTCTACTCGGCGCTCACCGACGACGCCGCCTTCACCACCCACCCGTCCGGCATCGACGCCCTGCGCTCCTACTCACTGGCCGACATCTGCGCGGGCCCGATCTGCGGCTCCCCCGCCGTACCGCAGATCGCCCAGTTCACCGTCCTCGCCATGCTCGGCCTCGGCTTCCTCTACGGCAGTACGCGCATCGGCCGCGAACTGCTGCTCACCGGCGCGAACCCGGCCGCCGCCGAGCTGTCCGGCATCCCCACCGGGCGCCGGATCCTGCTCGCGCACACGCTCTCCGGACTGCTCGCCGCGCTCGCCGGGTTCATGGCGGCGGCCGGCACGGGTACGTTCCGCGCCTCCATCGGCGACGACTTCATGCTGCCCTCCTTCCTCGGCGCGGTGCTCGGCGGCACCCTGCTCACCGGCGGGGTGGTGTCGGTGCTCGGCACGCTGCTGGGCACCTCCCTGGTCGGTGTGATCCGCAAGGGCCTCGATCTGCTCGGTGTCGGCCTGGAGAGCCTGAACATCTACCTCGGCTGTGTCCTGCTGCTGGCCCTGTCGGCCGACCGGATCCGCGCCGTGCTGTCCTATCGCAAGGTGGTGCGCTCCACATGAACCGCCTGAACACCCTGCAAGGTCAGGGGAGTTGGGCCGCCGGGGCGCTGCGCCGGTTCTCCCGTTCCACAGCGGCGATGCTGCTCGGCGTGGTCGTGGCCGGATATGTGGCACTGGGCATCGCCTCGTCGGGCGCCTTCTTCGAGGGCCCCTCGGTACGGGTCTTCCTCCAATACCTGGCCACCCCCATCCTCATCGGCCTGGCCCAGATGGTGGCGCTGTGCGTGGGTCAACTCAACCTCGCCGTAGGCGCCTTGGGCGGTTTCACCGCCTGTCTGACGGGCGTCCTCATGGCCGACCACGGTGTACCCGCCGAAGTCGCCGTGCTCGTGGGCCTGTTGACCGCGACGGCCATCGGCCTGGCGACCGGTGTCGTCATCGTCGCCACGCAGATCAACGGGTTCATCGTCACCCTCGCCACGATGACGATCCTCCTGGGCGCGCAGTACCGGCTCACCGGCACCCGTACCGTCGACGGCTACTCGCGCACCCTGCGCGACCTCGGCACGTCGGCGCCGCTTAACATCCCGCTCGTCTTCGTCACCGCGCTGGTCGCGGCGGCGGCGCTGGCCGCGTTCATGTACCGCACGGTCGCGGGCCGCCGGCTCCCCGCCGCGGGCGGCAACCCCCTCGCGGCCCGGCTGTCCGGTATCTCCACCGACCGGCAGATCGTGGTCGCGCACACCCTGTCCGGGCTGCTGGTCGGCGTGGCCGCGGTCACGGCGACGGCCTCGCTGCCGGGCGTCAACCGCAGCGTCGGCGGCGACTGGCTGCTGCCGAGCTTCGCCGCGCCGATCATCGGTGGCGTGGCGCTCACCGGGGGTTCCGTCGCGGTGTTCGGAACCGTGCTGGCGGCCTTCGTGACACGGCTCATCGACGCGGCGCGGGCGCAGTTCTCGCTGGACCCGAGCTGGGTGAACCTCCTCATCGGCCTGGTCGTGCTCGGTACGGTCGCCGGTGGCCGGCTGCACCAGACGCGCCTGGAGAAGAGCCCGCAGTCACCAACTGCCCTGCCGGAGCCGGGAGGTGCCCGTTGAACACCGTCCTTCTCGAATGCCACGACCTGGTCAAGGTCTTCCCCGGTGTGCGGGCGCTGGACGGTGTGGGGCTGCGGCTGACCGCCGGCAGTGTGCACGCGCTCCTCGGTGAGAACGGCGCCGGCAAGTCCACCCTCATCAAGGTCCTGACCGGGGTGCACTCCCCCGACGGCGGCACCCTCACCTGGTGCGGCGAACAGGTGCAGCTCCGCTCGCCGTTGGAGGCGACCCGTACCGGTATCGGTGTCGTCCACCAGGAACGCAATCTGATCCCGGGCTTCTCGGTGGCGGAGAACATCACCCTGCAGAACCCTCCCTCGCACCGTGGGCTGGTCGACCGCGAGGCCATGACCGCACCGGCCGCGGCCTGCCTCGCGGAGCTGGGAGTCGACCTCGACCCCCGGCAACCGGTACGTGAACTCTCCGTCGCCCAGCAGCAGTTGGTGGAGATAGCCAAGGCCCTCCACACCGATAGCCGGGTGCTGCTGCTGGACGAACCCACCGCTTCCCTCTCCCCGCAGGAGACGGAGCGCCTCTTCGAGGTGATCCGGCGACTGGCCGGGCGGGGTGCCTGCGTGGTCTTCGTCAGCCACAAGCTGGAGGAGGTCTTCGCGGTCTGCGACACGGTCACCGTGCTGCGCGACGGGAAGTCGGTACTGGAGTCCTCGCCCCTCCCCGATCACACCCACGACGACATCGTCGGCCTCATGGTGGGCCGCGCCCACACGGCGACGGAGCTGCGCCCGCGCACGGTCGACCGCTCCGCCGTCCCGGCTCTCGTACTGGACTCGGTGTCCACGGCCGGCGGCCACCGTGACATCGGTCTGGAGGTCCTGCCCGGGGAGATCGTCGGCCTGTACGGCCTGGTCGGCGCCGGGCGCAGCGAGTTGGTGAAGGCGGTGCTCGGCCTGGACCGCATCACCGGCGGCGAGGTCCGCGTGCACGGCACGCCTGTCCGCATCAGCTCACCCCGCCAGGCCCTGCACGAGTTCGGCATCGGATACGTCACCGAGAACCGCAAGGAGGAGGGCGTCTTTCTGGAGCAGCCCGTCGTCCGCAACATCACGGTGACGGTGTGGAAGCGGCTCGCCAGGGCCCTCGGGTTCGTGTCCGCCCGTGAGGAGCGCGACACCGCCCAGGATCTCGTCGACCGGCTCGGCATCCGGGTCTCGGGGCTCCAGCAGAACGCCGGTGAGCTCTCGGGCGGGAACCAGCAGAAGGTCAGCCTCGCCAAGTGGCTTGCCGCGGACACCAAGTTGCTCGTCATCGACGAACCGACGGTGGGCGTCGACGTCCGTACCAAGCGGGCATTCCACGAACTGATCTGGGACCTGGCCGCCGACGGCCTGCCCATCCTCCTCATCAGCAGCGACCTCGCGGAGATGGTCACCCTCGCCGACCGCATCGTCGTCATGACGGACCACCGCGTGCGCGGCGAGGTCGACAACGACCGGGACTACGACCGTGTGAGCGGCCGGGTGATCCGGCTGATCCACGACCGCGACGCGGTGCGCTCATGAAGCGCGTGGCCCAGGTCGTCGCCGTACTTCCGGAAAAGCTCGACGAGTACCGGGAGTTGCACCGCAGGGTGCCGGAGCCGGTCCTGAACCGGCTCCGGCGCTGCCACATCGCCAACTACTCGATCCATCTGCTCGGCGATCGGCTGTTCGCCTACTTCGAGTACCACGGCGACGATCTGGCGGCGGACCTGGCACTCATGGCCGCGGACGAGGCGACCCAGGAGTGGTGGCGCCTCACCGCGCCCTGTCAGGTGCCGGTTCCGGAGGCGGCCCCCGGCGCGTGGTGGGCCACGGCGGAGCAGGTGTTCCTCATGGAGTAGCCGGCTCGTCGTCGCCGTGGTACTCGATCTGCCGCTCCAGACTCCGGGTGACGTGCTCCGTCATCGCCTCGGCCGCCCGCTCGGGGTTGCGGCGCAGGATCGCGCGGACGATCCGTTCGTGCTCCGCGGCAGTCGGGCCCTCGGCACCGACCACCTTGCTGAGCCGGAAGATATGGAGATGGGCGTGGAGTCGTTCCACCGCGTCCGCGAGCAGCGGCCGGTGCGTGGCCTGTCCGATCGCCTCGTGGAAACGCTGGTCGAGAGCGGCGAAGTCGCGGTAGGACGCGTACGGACCCTCGGGGTTCGGGTGGGTCTGCAGTTCCTCGACGATCCGCTCAAGGCCGTCGAGTTCCACCTCGGTGGCGTTCACCGCGGCCAGCGCGGCTGCCCTGGGTTCCAACAGCAGCCGCATCTCGAAGAGTTCCTCAAGACCCTGGCGGGTCAGCAACTGCGTGGCCCGGTATCCGGAGAGCGCGCGCTTCACGACCAGGCCCTCGGACTCCAGCCGGGCCAGCGCCTCCCGGACGGGGGTCGGCGAGACCTTGAGCGTGCGGGCCAGCGCCTCGATGCCGACACGTGCGCCGGGGGCGATCTCGTGGTCCATGACCATCGCCTTGATGCTCTCGTACACGCTGTCCGAGAGTGCCAGCCGGACGGGCGGCACACTCACCTCGTCGCCTTCGTCCGGAACCCCGGCCGCGGAAGGACTGTGCGGCGGCATCCCCACTCCCCCTCAAGGCTCGGCGTATCGGCCCAGTTTAGCCAGGTGGGCGAAGCGGGCCGCCGTCGGCGGCACACCTCGGTTCCGGTGCCGGGCGGCTGTCAGCCCGCCTCCGCCGGAACCGCCGCTCCCTCGCTCTTCTCGGCCAGGTCGAGGCTGCTATGCAGGCTGACCGGCTTCAGCAGGATCGCGGCGATCACCGCGAGCAGGGCCGCGCCGGCGGAGAGCAGGAAGATCTGTGCCGTGGCGTCTCCGTAGGCGACACGGACGATCTCCCGCACCGCGGCAGCGTCCGTTCCGGTGCCGGTACTCCGCAGTCCCGCGTCGGCGAGACCGTGCGCGATCTGGTCCTGGACGTGCCGGGCCAGTACGGCGCCGAGCACGGAGACACCGATCGTGCCGCCGAGCGAACGGAAGAAGGACACCGTGGAGCTGGCCGCGCCGATGTCCTTCAGCGGCACGGTGTTCTGCACGACGAGCACCAGGTTCTGCAGCGTCATCCCGACGCCCATCCCGACGCAGAGCATCTCCACGCTCAGCAGGAGGACGGGCGTCCTGGAGTCGAGGGTGCCGAGACCGGCGAAGCCGACCGTGAGCAGAACGGCGCCGGTGATGATGAACGGCTTGATCTTCCCGGTCCTGCTGATCAGCCGGCCCGCGACCGTGGAGGCGACGAGGATGCCGGCCATCATCGGAATGGTCAGCAGACCCGCTTCGGTCGGACTGTGCCCACGGCTGAGCTGGAAGTACTGACTGAGGAAGACGGCGGCACCGAACATCGCCGTACCGACGGCGAGGCTGCCGACGATCGCCAGGGCGGTCGTCCGCTGTCGCACGATGCCGAGCGGTACGACGGGTTCGGCGGCCCGCGACTCCACCCACACGGCGAGGGCGATCAGCACCAGCCCGCCGCCCACCATTGCCCCGGTCTGCCAGGAGGCCCAGCCGAAGGAGTTGTCGACGAAGGACACCCACACCAGCAGCACACTGACTCCGGCGGCGATCAGGGTCGCCCCCAGGTAGTCGATCCTGACGTTCTCACGGCGGATGACGGGAAGGTTCAGCGTCCGCTGGAGCAGGAACAGGGATACGGCGGCGATCGGCACGCCGATGAAGAAGCACCACCGCCACCCCAGCCACGAGGTGTCGACGACGACCCCGCCGAGCAGCGGTCCGCCGATGGTCGAGGTCGCCGTGACACTGCTCAGGTAGCCGCTGTAGCGACCGCGCTCGCGGGGCGGGATCATCGCCGCCAGGGATATCTGGACGAGGGCCTGAACACCACCCACGCCGACGCCTTGCAGAGCCCGTGAGGCGATGAGCTGCCCCGCGGTCTGACTGATCCCCGAGGCCACGGCGCCCAGCACGAACACGGCGATGGACGCCTGCACGAGGGCCTTCTTGCTGAACAGGTCGGCGAGCTTGCCCCAGATCGGTGTCGTCGCCGTGGTGGTGAGGAGGGTCGCGGTGACGACCCACGTGTACTGGGTCTGCGATCCGTGCACCGCCCCGATGATCTTCGGCAGCGCGCTGGAGACGACCGTACTGCTGAGGGTCGACACAAACAGCGCGAGGAGCAGCCCGCTGAGCGCCTTCAGCACCTTCCGGCGGGCCGCGGGGGACGTGTCCGCGGGACTCGACTCGTTCACTGCCGTACTCATCCGACGAACCCCCAGCGACCAGCTCGCTATACACCGCGTATAGCGAAATCGCTTCACCATACATGGCGTACAGCGGCGGGAAACAGGACCGCCAAAGCCCCCGTCACTCCACGTGAGCACGCTTGACATGGGCTCGTTGTCGATTCGACAGTGTCGGGCGTGACATCCTCCACGGCACGACCGGCCGGGCATCCGCTTCGCGTGCTGTGCGAATCGCTGGAGTCCCGGCTCGACGAGTTCAGCATCGAACTCACCGACGACATCAGACGCGAGATCCCCTCGTACGCGGCGCTGCCGCTCGCCGAGCAGCGCCGCACGGTGCGGGTCCGCCTCGGCTACGTGCTGCGTGGCCTCGCCCTCGATGTGGAACCGACGGCCGAAGACCTGCTGGAGGTGCAGTCCGCGTCCCGCAGAAGGGCGTACTACGGCCTGCCCGTTCAGGACGTGCTCGCGACCTTCCATCTCGTCTCCCGCCGGCTGTGGGACGAGCTGCGGGCCGTGGCGCGCGGTACGGCGGCCAAGGACACCGCGATCGAGCTGGTCGCGCCGCTGTGGCTGTGGGTCCAGGCGATGAGCGGTGTCGTCGCGGACGTCTACGCGGACGAGGCCGGGGCACGGTACGGGCGCGAGGCCGGACTGCGCCAACGCCTCCTGGAACTCCTCCGCACCGGTGGGGCACCCCGCGAGCACACCGCCGAGATCGCCCGTGAACTGGGCTTCGACCCGGACGGCGAGTTCCAGGCCCTGTGCACGACGGCCGCCGTGTGGGCCGCGGAAGGGCGCCTCGGACTGTTGCAGCGTGCGGCGCAGCAGGTCGCCGGCAAGGTCTCCTGCGGCCTGAGCGGTGAACTGATGGTCGCCATCACACAGCGAAGCGACCCGGCCGACCTCGTCACCCGCGTGATCAGGCTGGGAGGCGACGACGCACTCGTGGGCGTCGGCCTCGTACGGCCCGGGCTGGCCGGCGCGGAGATGAGCATCAGCGATGCCGAGCGCGCCCTCGTGGTCGCCGAACAGGGCGGCCGTGCGACGTCGTTCGAGGACGCCTGGCTGCGGGCGAGCCTCGTCGACAGCCGGGACCGGCTGCTTCCCCTGTTCGCCGATGTCCGCCGGGTCGCGGGCGAGCAGCCCCAACTGGCCGAAACGGTCCTCGCGTTCGCCAACGCCGGGCTGTCGCTCGCACACGCCGCCGACGCGCTGCGGATCCACCCCAACACGGTGGCCTACCGGCTCGGCCAGTGGCACAAGCTCACCGGCACCGACCCGCGCACCTTCGACGGCCTGCTGCGCTCCTTCGTCGGCATCACGAGCTGACCTCGACTGTGGAATCCACAGAGAACCGCCCGATCACTCCATGATCACGCCGAAGACCGGCCACCGCGCGATTCCTACACTCCGTAGTTGATGACGTGCCGCGCTCAGGGCACCTCATGAACAATGGAATGGATCAGCAATGGCGGAGACGGACCCGGGTTCCTATGTCATGGGAAATACCTCGGAGGAGGCGGACAGGCTCGGAATACAGGCCTCGCTCTACGACCGCCACACCGAATACCTGCTGAGGACGGCGGGGTTGAAGGAGGGAATGCACGTCCTCGACGTCGGCTGCGGTACGGGTGAGGTGTCGCTCTGCGCCGCACGGATAGTCGGCCCGAGCGGCCGGGTCCTCGGCGTCGACATGGAACCGGGGGTCCTGGAGCGCGCACGCGACAACGCGGCGGCGTCCTCCTTCGAGAACGTCACCTTCGAACAGGACGATCTCTCCGACCTCCGTACGACCGGGCTCTTCGACGCCGTGGTGGGGCGGCTGATCCTGATTCACCTCGACGATCCGACAGCGGTCGTGAAGGGACTGACACGGCTGGTGCGTCGCGGTGGCGTCATCACCTTCCAGGACTTCAACATCTCAAGGACACGCGCCGTCCCCGCAGTACCCCTGGTGACGGAGACCGTGGGGTGGATCTCCGCCGCGCTCAGGGAGGGGGGCCGCAACCCTGACATGGGTGAGCAACTGGCCCATGTGCTACGGCTTTCAGGGCTGCCCGAGCCCCGTGTGGCGGTCGCCGTACCCACCGGCGGGCCCGACTCCGCCGCAGTGACCCTGATCGCCGAGTCGGCGCGCAGTCTGCTGCCGGTCATGGAGCGCGGCGGAATCACCACCGCCCGGGAAGCGGACCTCGACACCTTGCGCGCCCGCATGTCACGCGCCTGTACGGAGGTTCAGGCCACGGTCTACGTCCCGGAACTCGTGGCCGCGTGGGCCGAGTTGCACTGACGACGGCACACTCGGAAGTCCTGGCCGATCCATGTCCCCCGTGCTGCCCGCACCATCGATCCCTATGACCGTACCGCCGGTTCGAGCAGCGACAACGTCCGCTGCCCCGCGTCCAGTTCGGCACGGATGCCGACCGGCATCGGCAGATTCGGGCCGGCGTGTCCGAACTCGACGTTGCCCAGGACCGGGATGTCACGGTCGCCGAGGACGTCGAGAACTATCTCGCGGAGGGTCGGGGACGCGTCGTCGGGCGTCCCGAGCCCGTCGATCTCGTGCGGGACGCCCACGACCATGCCGGAGATCCGGTCGAGGATGCCGCAGTACCGCAGCACCTGCAGATAGCTCCACACATACGATGCCTGGCCGCCCGTCTCCTCCCAGAACAGCACCGCGCCGTCGAACCGTTCGAGCGGCAGCGCGTAAGGCGTCGCCTGTGCCAGCACGATGCGATTGATCACCCCGCCGATCAGCCGGCCTTCGGTGCGACCGGCACGCCAGCACTCCCACGACGGTGTGGCCGGCAGCGCCCCGATCGCCTCGTCGCCGGTCAGCAGCCTCAAGTAGAGCTGCTCCAACACCGCTTGGCGCGTTGCGGGGGCGCTCTGCCAGTGGCCGCCGAGTCCAGGGGTGGCCAAGTCGGTGTGAAAGCCGACCAGACCGGTGCGTGCGTAGAGCACGAGATGCAGCAGCGAGATGTCGCTGTAGCCGAGGATCGGCTTGGGGTCGGCGGCGACCGCCTCGAAGTCGATCAGGTCCAGGTAACCGAGCGCCGTCTGACCGCCGTCGTGCGCGACTATCGCACGCACCTCAGGATCACGCAGGAGCCCATTGAACTCCTCCGCGATCTCCGCAGGCCGAGCCGCGCTCCACCAACGGTGCCGCCCCGCCTGGAGAAGCGGCGCCCGACGCACCCGAAATCCCATCCGCTCCAGCACGCCCACCGCCCGCTCAAGATCAGGCTCGTACACGGCGTGCAGCGGCCCGGACAGCGAGGCGATGACGACGAGATCCCCGGGCACCAGGGCACGGGGCCGAAGCAGTTGAGGCAGCGCGGTACGGATCACCAGGGCAGTGTCCCGGGACCCGCAACACCACGCCACCCATTTTGGACGTGGGCATGGGCGGCGGAGATCGATTTCAGCGCCGGTGCAACTGCCCCGTCGCACTCACCGGCGTGGAGACTTTGTAATCCAGGACGCCCTGCCCCACTGGCGTCAAAGTGATGTCCACCTCTGGGATGCAGTGGGAATTCTTGGTGATCTCTTCGTGTACGACAATTGCGTGGGCCGAAACCTGAGTAAGGAACCACTGGCCGCTGCAGCCAAGGGCAGCGTAGTCGACCGTGGCCACCTTCTCTCCCAACTGTCCGCCGATGTAATGGACATCGACTGGGTAGACCAGTTTTTTGTCCTGCAGCAGCATTCCGTGCCAGTCACCCACGTATGGGGAGTCGGTGTGCGCCAGCCAGTCGGCAGCCCTGGTGGTATAGCCGGTGATCCTGTAGGCAAGATGACGGGCAGTCTGGGCCGCGAGGCGCGCCGCACACGAGGGAGAGACCGTCGCGCATGCGGCTGCCGTGGCCGGGTCGAGATCACAGACCGGGTCTTTAGGCATGCACCAGGAGCGCACCTTGGCAGCCAACGCCTTGGGAAGGACCGGCCTGACACCACCGTGATCGGACGGCAGCACGGCCAGAATCGGTACTCCGTACTTGTGGGACACGGCTGCCACAGAGACGTCCTTGGAGTTGTAGCGGGGGTCACCCAAGAGCGCCACAGCATGAATGTGGGCGAAGATATCCCGATCCACACTCGAATTGCTTTCCCAGAGGCTGTTGAGGGTCCCAGCGACCACATCGGCACCCTGCGAATAACCTGCAATGACATAGGTATTGTTCACGCATTGATAATTCTTCAAGTACAGCGCGTTGGTCAGCTGCTCCACCCCCTGTTTATAGCTGGCGTCGTACATTATCCAGTTTCCGGGGTTTATCACGTCCACAGCGACGTAGTCGACTGCTTCGAAGCCAGTGAATCCCGAGGCGGTCCGTTGAAGCCGGTCTTTCACTGCCCCGATGGTGTCTCCGAACCCTGAATGCTCACCGGACCCGCGGACGCCGATGAAGACGTGTTTCCCGGTGCAGTTGGGATCCGGCCGACCCGCGGCTGCGCTGGGCAGGTTGCCGCCCGCCAATGCCGCGAGGAGCAGGAACAGCGCGGCGCAATGGGATCTGGCACGCATGGCCTTCGCCCCTCACTGAACGGTGGAGGCTGAGCTCGGGGGCGTGGCGGGGGTCGGGCAGGGGATCACGGCGGTGCCGCCCTGTTGGGGACCCGAGGCGGTGACGCGGAAGCCGGTGAGGCCCGGCCAGGCCGGCATGTGGACTCCTCGACGCTGACGGTCGGCGCTGGCCGCGGCGACGATCGCGTCGGCTGCGTGGCGCGGGTCGGTCGCGGAACCGTGCAGGGTAAGGCGGAGGGCAGCCGGGCCGTCGCCGTCCGTCCACGCGAGCGTCAGGCCCGGCTGGGACCAGCCGGGCTGCTGCCAGCCGTGGTAGCTGACCTCGCGCAGCCACTCATGGCGCAACTGCCCGGTGAGGATCTTGCCGTGCCGGCGGGCTGCCGCGGCGAGCATGCTGCCTGCGTTGAACAGCAGCATGGCACCGGGCGTGCCGATCCATCCGCCGCCCTTGTCGAAGTTGCGGCAGGCCAGGACCGTCCGGGCGGTCGTGACGGCGACGTGGATGTCCACGCCCTTGAGCGTGGCGTTCTGCTCCCACCGGCCCTGCGCCAGGCGGAGCACCTCGACCGCGGTGGCCCTGGTGGAGTGAACCAGTCGTTCCTCCTCCCAGAGGGCGAACGCACAGGGGTCGGTGCCGCGCAACGGCTGCGGGTAGACGGCCTGGTCGACCGTCTCGGTGTAGGCGATGACTGCCAGAACCGGGTGTCCCATGACGTCACCAGAACCAGATGACGATGCTGCCGCCCCGGTACAGGTAGCAGGCGTAGCCACCGAACAGAGCCGTGAAGAGAAACGCGACGGCACCCGCTCCGGGCAGGGCCACAAGGGTGAGGACAGCCAGCACGGCGTAGCAGATCCAGGCCTTCGAGCGTGGCTTGACCAGTCGCGACTGGCGGTCTTCCAGGGATTCCACCACTGGACTCGCCTTCCCTTCCTGGAGCCGGGGCAGCGAGCCCGGAGATTCCGGACGACCACCGCCCTCGGCTGTTCCAGCCTCTCGCGGCATCCTGTCGAGGTCAGGAACGGAATCCACTGCTGCGCCAGGCGTTCGACGAGATCGTGCGGTAGTCGGCACCTGTCGGCAAGATCTTGCGCGTCCGGCGCACCCGGCACACTCTGAGGCCGTGAACCGACAGCAGCCGCGCATTCTGGTGGCCGCCGCGCTGGGCCGGATTGTCGAGCCGATCCTCAACGACGGCATCGAGGGTGCCGAGGTCGTGCTCGCCGCCTGCCCGGACGCGGTGCGCCGGGCGGTGGAAGGCCGACTACGGTTCGACGTCGTGCTCGCGGATCTGCTCTGGAACGATCGCCGACTCGAACGAAACTTCGACGGCCTGGATGTTCTCGACACGCTGCGCGAACTGCGGCGCAGCGCACCCGCGATCATGGCGGCCGAGGGCAACGACACGGAACGCGACTTTCTCGACGAAGCAAGCGTCCGTCCCGACGTCGTGGGCGTCGTCCACAAGTCCCGCGGGCCCGCGGACCTGGTGGAGGCAGTCCGCCTCGCCTCGACCGGCCGCAGACTGCCGCCACTGCGGTTTCCCACCGGCGTCGACGGGACAAAGCCCACCCTGCACGACTACTTCGGTTCGGGCCGCCGCGGCGCCACCTGCGCCCGGATGGCCGGCGCCATCGCTGCCGGACGAGCCACCGACTACCGCTCCCTGCACGAGGCTGCCCACGTGCCGCTCAACACGGCGAACAAACTCGTCGGTTACCTCGGCCCGCTCATCGTGGCCCGCGGCGAACACCCTTCCCACCTGCCCATGAACTGCCAGGCCGTCTTCCGCTGGTGCGGCCGGCACGAGCACTACATCCTCAGCTGGTGCAGACGCTACGGCCACCCCGACGCCACCGAGCCGACGACGGCGACCGCCGAACCCGCGTAACCCCAAAAACATATCGATCGTTACGTATGCGCACGTCAAAACCCTCGCACGAGACAAGAGGACCCGCTCCATGCCTCACGGCAGCGCACTGCGCAGCGCGATCACCGCTTCCGGCACGACGCCTCTGATCGGCGTGTACGACATGTACTCGGCGTCGATCGCCGCCCAGCACTACGACGGTCTCTTCGTCTCCGGGTTCGGATTCGCGGCGTCCTTCTACGGCCTGCCGGACATCGGTTTCATCGCGTGGCCGGACATCGTGGCGTTCACGGAACGGCTCCGCTGGGCCTTTCCGCGCCATCACCTGCTGGTGGACATCGACGACGGCTACGGCGACCCGGAGGTGGCCTGTCATGTCGTACGACGGCTGGAGCGGGCCGGGGCCTCGGGGGTGATCCTGGAGGACCAGAAGCGCCCGCGCCGGTGCGGCCATGTGGCGGGCAAGCAGATCCTGCCGCTCGACGAGTACCTCGACAAGCTCGAACGTGTGCTGGCCTGCAGGACCACCGATCTGACCGTGGTCGCGCGGACCGACGCGACCGACGAGGCCGAGATCCTCACGCGCGCCAAGGCGCTCGCCGCCACCGACGCCGATGTGGTGCTGGTGGACGGAGTGCGCGACGTCGACGCGATCCGCCGGATCCGCGACACCATCGGCGACAAGCCGCTGCTGTTCAACCAGATCGCCGGTGGCCGCTCCCCCCGGTTGTCACTCGGTGAGTTGGCGGAGCTCGGTGTGGACGTCGCGATCTACAGCACCCCCTGTCTCTTCACCGCGCACGAGGCGATCGACAAGACGCTGACCGACCTCAGAGCGACGGACGGACGGCTCCCGGAAACGGGGGACGACGGAGTCGGCGTACCCCAGTCCGTCGAACTGCTCACCCGAAACCTCCAGGGAACCACCCAGAGCACTCACCTCGGCTGACTCGGCGCAGCCGAGCGGCAGTTGTCCCTCCGCCCGGCCAAGACGCCCTGGTCCAGGGGCAGTTCCGGCAGGGCGGCGCAGGGACGGTCTCTATCTCCGGTTGGACGCGGTGATCGTCCCGCGGCACGAGGACGGCGCCCCGCCCCCGCCATAGCCTCGATCACATCGAGAAAGCGCGCGGCCCCTCGACGGAGTCGGCCGCCCGCTCTCCGGTACGCGGCGGCGCCGACAGCACAGCACGCCGCGTCGGTCCCTTTCCACGAGAGCGCGGAGGCGTTGTGCCCCTTTTCGGATTGCCCCGTTCCACCGGCCGACGGTCGCGAAATCTCCGTACCGCCACGGCAGTTGTGGTCACCTCGGCCGCCGCGTTCACGCTGAGCACGCCGACGGCGACCCCGATCTCGACCGTGTCCGCGTCCACGTCTGCCGAGACCTCGGCGGTCGGTACCGGCACCGGATCTCCCTACGTGGCGCTCGGCGACTCCTACGCCTCGGGCGCCGGGCTGGCCGGGGTGAAGGACGCGGAGTGCGACCGTACGAACGGCAGTTACCCCAGTCTGATCGCCAGGTTCTTCACCGTCGCCGGGTCGCGCCACACCTTCAGGGACGTCACCTGCAGCGGTGCCACCACGCGCGACTTCTGGAACGCCCGGGGCAGCAAGCCTCCCCAGATCGACGCCCTCACCCCCGACACGAGACTCGTCACCCTGACGCTCGGCGGCAATGACGTCGGCTTCTCCGGTGTGCTCGCCACCTGCGCGCGCCTCGCCTCCTCCGACCGGGACGGCAGCCCCTGCGAGCGCTACTTCACGGCGGACGGCAAGGACGTACTGGAGGAGCGCGTCACCGCGATGGAGGGACGTGTCCACGACGTGCTCGCCGACATCAGGCGGCGCAGCACGCACGCGAAGGTGGTCGTCGTCGGATATCCCGCCCTCTTCCCCGACGACGGCGTCGCCTGCCCCGAAGTCCCCTTCGCCAAGGGCGACTTCGCCTATCTGCGGGACACGACGAAGAAGGCCAACCGGGCACTGGCGCGTCAGGCGGTGGCCGCCGGGGCCGGTACGTCCTTCGCGGACACCTATACGCCGACGATCGGCCACGACATGTGCCGGCCCCGCGACGAACGGTGGATCGAATCCCTGAGCCCCGCCGCGAACACCATGGCCGCGCACCCCAACTCCCTTGGCCAGTCGGTCATGGCGGCGTCCGCCCTGTGGCAGATCTACAAGCCGTTCCGCCGGCCGTAGGCGTGGTGCGGGGCGGGACTCCAGGGCCTTGACATGCCCACGCCCTACTGTTGGACTAGACCAACTCTGCCGGACGGCCTGGTTACAGGTGCCGCGATGGCACTCCATCCGATCAGGCCCGGCCCAGAGCGCTCCTGACCAGAACGCTCGAACAGGACCGCCGATCGCGGTCCTGCGGAGGGGAGATCGTATGCGCGCAGGCGCACATCGCTTAGCAGGCACACTCGCCGTCACGCTGCTCACCGCAGCCCTGTCCGTCGCCGTCCCACCGGCGCACGCCGATCAGGCCCGCGGACAACGGCAGCCCGACCGCATCGCACAACAGATCACCGACGGGCTCCGGGCCGCACAGGACAGCGCGGGCGGACCGGCCTTCGATCCGTCGCTGGCCCTGCTGCCCGCCGAGGCCCGGGGCAAGGTCAACTTCCTTCAGGCCGACGTGGATCGAGGAGCCCGCGGCAAGATCCGGGCCGCGCGGCGTAACGCGAGTCGGCTCGCCGCCGCGACGCCGTACGCCGAGAAGGAGGCAGCGGGCACGCTCGGTGCCAACGACACCGTGCCGACCGCCGAACGCATCGCCGGTTTCGGCACCGGCGTCCACCAGAACTCCGCGGTCGGCATCACCGGCGACCTCGCCGACGACCCCAACATCCCTACGCTGCCCGCCGGTTCGGAGGACAACGGTTCCATCCCGCTGGCCTTCGACACCGGTGTCTCCGGCGCGCGGCAGGCCGTCAGAACCAGCGGCGTCATCGGCGACGGACCGCACGGCAGCGCCGGTGACGGTCACGGCGACTTCGACTTCTACAAGGTCTCCGGAGTGCCGGCCGGTGTGCCCCTCACCATCGACGTGGGCGCCCAGGGCGACTTCAACGCGATCGCACGGCTCTACGACACGAACGGGGGCACGCTGTTCTGGGCCGACGACCCGTCGAGTGGAAACGTTTCCGTGAGCCTGCCGCTGCCCAGCACCGGGGACTACTACCTGATGGTGTCCGGCTCCGGGCCGAACATCGGCTCGCCCACCGATCCGAACGACTCCGCCAGCGGGGCCGGCGTGGGCTCCGAAGGCGCGTACAGCCTCAAGATCTCCACCCAGCAGGGCGGTGATCAGGACGTCTACGGCGTCGATCTGAAGGCCGGTGACGTCGTCGGGGCCACGGTCACCGGCAGCGGACATCATCTGTCCCTCTACGACGCCGCAGGCACCGAACTCATGGGCTCGACCCTGGACGCGAGCGGGAGTTACGCCCCGGCGTCACCGCTGCCCGGCGGCGGGAACGCCACGGTCGACCTGGTGGCGCCGCGCACCGGCCGTTACTTCCTCGCCGTGAGCAATGGCGTCGGTGCATACCACGTCGAGTTCGAGGCCTACCGGCCCGGAACCGAGGTGGAGAAGAAGGGCACGGTCCAGACGCTCTTCCTCGACTTCGACGGTGCCCGGGTCAACACCTCGATCTTCGGAAGCGGCGGCGCGCAGCGCGACCTGTCCCCGCTGTCGGCGTTCCTGCCGGGCTGGGGGCTCACCGCCGCCGACGAGAACAAGGTCATCGACGCCGTGGTCGCCTCGGTGAAGGAGAACATCGCCACCGACCTGGCGAAGAAGGGCTCCAACCCGCACTTCGCCGTCAGGGTCCTCAACAGCCGTGACGATCCTGACCCGTTCGGCCGGCCCGATGTCAGCCGGGTCGTCGTCGGCGGCACCATCGCCGAGTCCGGCATCCCGACCATCGGCATATCCTCCTCGATCGACCCGGGCAACTACGGCCACGAGGACACCGCGCTCGTCCTGCTGGACCTGCTCAGCGCCCCTGCACCCAACCCCAACTCGCTCAACACGTATCTGGGAGCGCGGAGCGACAGGATCGGCTTCATCGGCCGGGGACTCGGGAACATCATCACGCACGAGATGGGGCACTACTCGGGCAACTGGCACACCGACCAGTACGACGACACCGCGAACCTGATGGACCAGGGCGGCAACATCGCCCAGATGCTGGGCGTCGGAGCGGACGGGATCGGCGGTACGGCGGACGACGTGGACGTCGACTTCACCACCGACTCCTACACCCCGCAGGAACCCTTCACCGGCTTCGAGAACACCCTCGACACGACGGCCTGGGCCTACAGCCGCGGACTCGGCTGACCGACGGTACTGCCCTGACCCGGAAAAACACCAGGTCAGGGCAGTATCGGTCAACGGACCGCGCCCCACCCGCCGTATAGTCGCGTCATGCAAGAGACTGGGCGGATGGAGCCGACGCCCCGCAGGAACCTGCGCGAAGAGCAGAAGATCCTCACCCATCGCCGACTGCTCGAAGCGGCCGTCACCGTGTTCACCGAGAAGCCGTTCCTCGATGCGCGGATGGAGGACATCGCCCAGGCCGCGGGGGTGACCCGGGTGACGGTCTACGCCCACTTCCCCGGCAAGGCCGAGATCGTCGACGCGCTGGTGGAGCGCCTGTACGGCCTGATGGGCGAGGCCTACGCCGACCTGGCCGCGCTGCCCCGGTGGACGCCGGCGGACATCCGGGCGTGGCTGGAGGAGGCCGCGGACCGCTGGCGGGAGATGGCGCCCATCCGTCGCGTCGCCAACGCGGCGGCCCCGGCGGCACTGCGCAGCCTGGGCGACGGCCGGACGCAGTACGTCGAGGCGCACGAGCGGTATGTCGGCATGCTGGTCGGGGACTTCGGGCGGTGGCGGGGCGTGGATCCCGCGGAGGCCCGTCAACGAGCGCTGATGGCCGTGCTGCAGACCGAGTCGTTCTTCTCGGCCTGGATCGCCGTCGAATGGCCCTTGGAAACCGCCGACCCGCTGCGCCTGTTGGCCGACTCCCTCTGTCATCTCCTCGCCCCTGCGCTGGAGAACGACCATGCCTCGGCCTGACCAGCCCAACGGGCCGTACAGCAGGGGTGGTTGGCCGTCGGCGTCGTAGCCGAAGGTCAACCACCCCTGGAACAGCGGTCGTTGGTCAGCCGGTCTCGCCAATGGCCGTGGCCCCGGCGGCCGGTTGCGTCGCTGCCGGGGCGTCCGTCTCGGCGTGCGGGGCGCGGGCGCGGATGCCGATCGTGACGAGGGCTACGGCCGCTGCCACCAGCATGCCGACTCCGCCGACGAGGGCGCAGGTGTGCAGCGCGTCGGTGAAGCTCGCCCCGTAGGCGGCCAGCGCCTGGCCGGTCGCCTCGCCGGAGTTGAGGTGCAGGAAGGCGCCCGCCTGGATGCCGACGCCGTTCACCGTGCCGATGACCTGGCCCTGGTCGGCCGGGCCCAGGCCGGACGCAGCGACGTGGCCGGGCAGGGTGTCCAGGGTGCGGTTGGTGAGGATGACGCCGAAGATGGCCGGGCCCAGGGCGCTGCCGATCTGGCGGAGCGCGCTGTTGGCGGCACCGGCGGTGCTGCCGAGGCGACGCGGCAGGCTGTTCATGGCGATCGTGGTGATCGGGGCCATCGCGAGCGCGATGCCGATGCCGAACACCGCAATGACCAGGGCCGCTTCGCCGGTGCCGGTGGAGGCGTCGAAGAGGTTCACCAGGAGCGCCCCGATGCCGCCGACGAGCAGGCCGGTCACCAGCACGAGGCCGGGTGAGAAGCGGTGCATCAGCCGGCCGACGACCGGGCCGAGCACGACGGTGAAGCCGTTGAGCGCGATCAGGCGCACCCCGATGTCCCAGGTCGAGGCGTGGTGGACGAGGCCGAAGTACTCGCTGAGCGAGAAGACCAGGCCGACCTGGGCGAACAGGGTGAGCGCCATGACAAACGCGGCCCCGGAGAACGCCGTGGACTTGAACAGGCGCATGTCCAGCATCGGGCAGCGGGAACGCAGTTCGACGACGACGAAGGCCGGCAGCGCGAGGGCGGCCACGACGAACGCGGTCACGACCTCCGCCGAGCCCCAGCCCGGAGCGCCGCCGCCCTCGATGACGCCGTAGACGATGCCGGTGACGGCGACGATCGCGAGGAGTTGGCCGGGGATGTCGAGGTGGCGTTCGCGGTCGGAGCGGGAGTCGACCAGGACGAAGGCGCCGACCAGGACCGTGAGGGCGCCGATGACCAGGGTGGGCAGGAAGATCCAGCGCCAGCTGGTGTGCTCGACGATCACGCCGTTGAAGAGGGGGCCGAGGGTCAGGCCGAGGCCGAGGGCGGCCGTCCACAGGGCTATCGCGCCGGCCCGCTTGCGGTGGTCGGGGCAGACGTGGCTGATCAGGCCGAGGGTGGCGGGGAGCAGCGCGGCGGTACCGACGCCGGTGAGCGCCTGGCCGACGCAGACCTGGACGACGCTGTGCGCGGTGAGGGCGACGACACAGCCGACGCAGGACAGCGCCAGGCCGATCAGGTACATCTTCTTGCGGCCGAAGAGGTCACCGATGACACCGCAGGTCAGGAGCAGGGCGGCGGTCGGGAGGATGAACGCGTCGGTGATCCACTGAAGCCCGGTGGTGGAGGCGTCCAGCGCCTGCTGGATCACCGGAAGCGCCACCGACACACCGACGACCGGCAGGTAGGAGACGAAGACTCCCAGGCAGGCCAGCAGGATGGTGGCGGTGACGTGGCGGGACGGGGCGTCCGGCTGGGGGGACGGAGGCGAGACTTCGGAGACCAGGGTCGGCATGGCACCTCTAAACGTCGTCGTACGGGGTGGGTTGACCGGGTGTGAACTGCGCGTGGCGTTCCTGCGTGGCTACGGCGGGGGTGACGGTGCCGACTCCGTCAGTCGTGTCCCGTGGCCCGGAGGCTGACGTGGTTGTTCGGCTTGAATCTCCATTGACGTAAGCCATTTCTTTTCGGGAAATCGCTTCGGACCGTATACCTGGGACCCGGTCCTGGAGATGCCGTTGGGGCTGCAAACTAAGCTGAACAGCGGCGACGACACACCCCTCCGCGGGGCGTGAACGCGCAGGTGGGAGGCCGGTCAGCCGGTGGCGACGTTGGTCGTGATCAGCCGGAGGAGCTGCTTGGCGAGGGCGTCCTGGTCGGGGGTCAGGCCCATGGCGTCGCCGATCGCGAGGGGCACGGCGGCGGCCCGCTCCCGCATCCGCGCTCCGGTGTCGGTGAGCCGGATGGCGACCGAGCGCTCGTCGTCGCGCCGGCGTTCGCGGCGCAGCAGTCCGTTCGCCTCCAGCCGCTTCAGCAGCGGGGACAGCGTGCTGGATTCCAGTTGGAGCGCGGCGCCCAGTTCCCGTACGGAGATCGAGTCCTGCTCCCAGAGGACGAGCATGACGAGGTACTGCGGGTAGGTCAGGCCCAGTTCGTCCAGCAGCGGCCGGTAGCGGGCGGTCACCGCGCGGGAGGCCGCGTACAGCGCGAAGCAGAGCTGGTCGTCGAGGAGCAGCGATCCCTCGGCCGGTTCCGCGGCGGCTGGGCTCATGGTGCGACTCCTCGCTCCGGTGCTGTTCAGGGCAATCACCACCTTATCGTTCGGGTCCGATCGATCATATCGAGCACGCTTAAGTTGTGCACGACTTAATAGCGCGCTACTCTCACCTCCGTGCCGCACCACCGGCAAGCCCCCGCCGGAGTCAGCCCGCGGCACCCGATCCGAGGAGATCGTCATGACCGACAGCACCGCACCCCGCCCCGTCCTCGAACCCGCCGCCCAGGCCTTCGCCGAGGCGACCGCGAACCCGCCCTACCTCTTCGATCTCGCCCCGGCGGAGGGCCGCAAGGCGGTCGACGAGGTCCAGTCCGGCGACATCGCCGAGCCGGCCGTCGACGAGGAGTGGATCACCGTCCCCGGCGGCCCGACCGGGCAGGTCAGGACCCGTATCGTGCGCCCGGCCGGGGCCACCGGCACGCTCCCCGTGATCATCTACATCCACGGCGCGGGCTGGGTCTTCGGCAACGCCCACACCCACGACCGGCTGGTGCGCGAACTCGCGGTCGGCGCGCATGCCGCGGTGGTCTTGCCGGAGTACGACCTCTCCCCCGAGGCCCGCTACCCGGTCGCCATCGAGCAGAACTACACGGTGGCCAAGTGGGTCGTGGAGCAGGGGGCGTCCAAGGAACTGGACGCCACCCGCATCGCCGCGGTCGGCGACTCGGTCGGCGGCAACATGACCGCCGCGCTGACGCTGATGGCCAAGGAGCGGGGCGATGTCCCCCTGGTCCAGCAGGTGTTGTTCTACCCGGTGACCGACGCGAGCTTCGACACCGCTTCCTACCACCAGTTCGCCACCGGCTACTTCCTGCGCCGCGACGGCATGCAGTGGTTCTGGGACCAGTACACGACCGACGAGGCCGAGCGCGCCCGGATCACCGCGTCCCCGCTGCGCGCCACCACCGAGCAGCTGACCGGGCTGCCCCCGGCCCTCGTCATCACCGGCGAGGCCGATGTCCTGCGCGACGAGGGCGAGGCCTACGCCAACAAGCTCCGCGAGGCCGGAGTCCCCGTCACCGCGGTCCGTTTCCAGGGCATCATCCACGACTTCGTGATGCTCAACGCCCTGCGCGGGACGCACGCCGCCGAGGCCGCCATCACCATGGCCGTGACCGTGCTGCGCAAGGCGCTCGCCTCCGGCTGACGTACGAGCCGCCCTCCCTCGGTGACGCGCGCGCCACCCCTGCGATACGGCACACTCGGCCGCATGGACACCGACGCGTTCGTACGGACCCTGGACCGGGAGGGCGGCCTGCTGGCCTCGGCCGCCGAGGAGGCGGGCGTCGACGCCGAGGTGCCGCCCTGTCCGGGGTGGCAGGTGCGGGATCTGCTGCGGCACACGGGGATGGTGCATCGCTGGGCGACCGGGTTCGTCGCCGAGGGGTACACCGAGTACCACCCCGACGGTGGCCTTCCGGACCTGGACGGCGCCGAGCTGGTGGCCTGGTTCCGGGCGGGGCACCGCTCCCTCGTGGACACCCTCTCCGCCGCCCCGCCCGACGTGGAGTGCTGGCACTTCCTGCCGGCGCCGTCGCCGCTCGCGTTCTGGGCGCGGCGGCAGGCGCACGAGACGACCGTGCACCGGATGGACGCCGAGGCGGCGCGCGGCGGGATGGCCGGCGGGATCGACCCGGACTTCGCGGCCGACGGTATCGACGAGTTGCTGCGCGGCTTCCACGGCCGCAGCAAGAGCCGGGTCCGCAGCCGGAAGCCCCGGGTGCTGCGGGTGCGGGCGACGGACGCGGACGGCGCCGTGTGGACCGTACGGCTGTCCCAGGAACCGCCCGCCGCCGAGCGGGACGGCACCCGGGGCGCCGACTGCGAACTGGCCGGTCCTGCGGGGCAGTTGTATCGGGCGCTGTGGAACCGGGGACCGTTCCCGAGCGTGACCGGTGACGTGTCGGTCGCAGGGCTGTGGCGGGAGAAGTCCGCCGTCACCTGGAGCTGACGAGGCGTCAGTCGGACAGCATCCTCGTCAACACCGCGCGCTGCAGCGGGAGTACCTCACCGTGCAGGGTGCGCCCCTTGTCCGTGAGGGTCACACGCACCCCCCGGCGGTCCTCCGCACACATGCCGCGCTCGACGAGACCGTCCTTCTCCAGCCGGGCGACCAGCCGGGACAGGGCGCTCTGACTGAGGTGGACGCGCTCGGAGATCTCCTGGACGCGGTATGCGCACGCGTCACCGGCCAGCACATCCAGCACCTCGAAGTCGCTGCCGCACAGGCCGTGTTGATGCAGCGTGCGGTCGAGTTCGCACTGTGTGCGGGCGTGCAGCGCCAGCATCTCCCGCCACTGGTCCACGAGCGCCTGCTCGGCCTTCTTCGCCGCCATGACAGCGCACCGTAGCAGAGAAGCGGGTTTATTGCACCGTAATTAAATGCGTTTGCATTCGATGCATACGCATGTAGTCTCTGCGGCATGACCTCTCCGCTCACCTCTCCCGCGGCCCCGTCCTCGGCGGTTCGCTGGACCCCACGGCTGTGGGGCACCCTGCTGGTGCTCTGCGCCGCGATGTTCCTGGACGCGCTGGACGTGTCGATGGTCGGCGTCGCCCTGCCCTCCATCGGCTCCGAACTCGACCTCTCCACCTCGACGCTCCAATGGATCGTCAGCGGCTACATCCTGGGATACGGCGGGCTGCTCCTCCTCGGCGGCCGGACCGCCGACCTGCTCGGCCGACGCCAGGTCTTCCTGGTCGCCCTGGGAGTCTTCGCGGTGGCCTCGCTGCTCGGCGGGCTCGTCGACTCGGGTCCGCTGCTGATCGCCAGCCGCTTCGTCAAGGGCCTCAGCGCGGCCTTCACCGCACCGGCCGGTCTGTCGATCATCACGACGACCTTCGCCGAGGGCCCGCTGCGCAACCGCGCCCTCTCGATCTACACCACCTGCGCGGCCACCGGCTTCTCGATGGGCCTGGTGCTCTCCGGCCTGCTCACGGAGGCCAGTTGGCGGCTCACCATGCTGCTTCCCGCGCCCATCGCGCTGTTCGCCCTGCTCGCCGGCCTGAAGCTGCTGCCGCGCAGTGAACGCGAGAAGGACCACAACGGCTACGACATCCCCGGTGCCGTCCTCGGCACCGCGTCCATGCTGCTGCTGGTCTTCACCGTCGTACAGGCCCCGCAGGCCGGGTGGGCGTCGGCCCGAACCCTCCTGTCCTTCCTGGCGGTTGCCGTCCTGCTGACCGTCTTCGTGTACGTCGAGCGGCGCTCCGCCGGGCCGCTGATCCGGCTCGGGGTGCTGCGCTCCGGCAACCAGATCCGCGCCCAGCTCGGCGCGATGGCCTTCTTCGGGTCGTACGTCGGATTCCAGTTCCTCGTCACGCTGTACATGCAGTCGCTGCTCGGCTGGTCCGCGCTGCACACTGCGCTCGCCTTCCTGCCGGCCGGGGCAGTGGTGGCGGTGTCCTCGACGAAGGTGGGCTCGATCGTCGACCGGTTCGGCACTCAGCGGCTGATCGCGACGGGCTTCGCGCTGATGGTCGTCGGGTACGCGCTGTTCCTGCGGGTCAGCCTCGATCCGGGGTACGCGGCGGTGATCCTGCCGTCGATGCTGCTGATCGGCGCGGCCTGCGCGCTGGTCTTCCCCTCGCTGAACATCCAGGCCACCAACGGGGTCGAGGACCACGAACAGGGCATGGTCTCGGGGCTGTTGAACACCTCGGTGCAGGTGGGCGGCGCGATCTTCCTGGCCGTCGTCACGGCCGTGGTGACCGCCCACACCCCGGCGCACGCGACTCCGCAGGCGGTGCTGGACAGTTACCGGCCGGGGTTGGTGGTGGTGACGTTCATCGCGCTCGCCGGGTTGCTGATCACGCTGCCGGGGCTGCGCAGCCGGCATAGCCAAGAGTCCATCGTCGTGGCCAAGTCCACTGTGACGGAGGCGGAGGCGGAGCGAGTGGCACTGCGCGACTAGGAACTCGGGCTGGACGGCCAGTGTGTCGTCTGCGGGTTCGTTGTGGCTGGTCGCGCAGTTCCCCGCGCCCCTTTGGGGCGCGACTGACTGTGCCGGATTGCAACGCCTCACCCAGAGAAGCGCGCCCCACCTGTGCGCCCGGCGGAGCCGATTGCTCCGTCGGGCGCGCCCGTGTGAGACTTCCGGGATGACGAGGTACGGGGGACGGCGCACACAGGCCGAGCGGGACGCGATGACCGTCGAGATCGGGTACGCGCTGGTCAGCGCGGTGTTCGCGGCGGTGGTCGTCTTCGGGGCGGTCGCCGGTCCGGTGTGGCTCTTCGACCTGCCGGGCACTGTCGAGACGGTGCTGACGCGAGCGGGGCTCGTGCTGCTGCCCGTCGTGTTCTTCGCGCGCGTGGCGACCGTGCTGTACCGGTATCGGCAGGGGGCGGGTCAGCCCAGCCAGCCGGGACGGACCAACCCCGACTCGTAGGCCAGCACGACCAGTTGCGCCCGGTCCCGGGCGCCCAGCTTCACCATCGTGCGGCTGACATGAGTCTTCGCGGTGAGCGGGCTGACGACCAGGCGGCGGGCGATCTCCTCGTTGGAGAGGCCGATACCGACCAGGGCCATCACCTCCCGTTCCCGCTCGGTGAGTTGCGTGAGGGCGTCGGCCGTCGCGGGTTCCTTGGAGCGGGCCGCGAACTCGGCGATCAGACGGCGGGTCACTCCGGGGGACAGCAGTGCGTCGCCGTCGACCACCGCCCTTACGGCGCGCAGGAGTTCGTCCGGTTCGGTGTCCTTGACCAGGAAGCCGGAGGCGCCGGAGCGGATCGCCTCGAAGACGTACTCGTCGAGTTCGAAGGTGGTCAGCATGACGACCTTCACCTCTTCCAGGTCGCCGTCCCCGGTGATGCGGCGGGTCGCCGCCAGGCCGTCGAGCAGCGGCATGCGGATGTCCATCAGGACGACGTCGGGGCGCAGTTCGCCCACCTTGCGTACCGCCTCCTCGCCGTCGGAGGCCTCACCGGCCACCTCGATGTCCGGCTGCGCGTCCAGCAGCGCCTTGAAGCCGGCGCGGACCAACGACTGGTCGTCGGCGAGCAGTACCCGGATCACCGGTCGTCCTCCCTCGGCGTGAACTTCAACGGCAGTACGGCGAGCACCCGGAAGCCGCCGTCCGGGCGCGGGCCCGCCTCGATGGTGCCACCGAGCGCGGCGGCCCGCTCCCGCATTCCGGCCAGCCCGTTGCCGCT
>NZ_JAWOAI010000041.1:0-32945 GCF_033194735.1 Streptomyces sp. W16 | reverse complement strand
CCGATCTAGGCGCGTTCGATGCTCGCCGCCCTCCGGGACGGCACCCGCCGGGCCCGCGCCCAGGAGGAAGTGCCCATGCCCGCCTGGCCCTCGTCGATGCGCGGGGAAGTCTCTGCGCCCGGCCGCCCGGCCGCCCCGCAGGACGAGTTCCCGCCGGCCACCCGGCCCACGGCCCCGCCCGAGCGGCGTCAGCTGCCCACCCGTCCCCGTCCGACAAGGAACAACCCATGACTGCGCCCAACTCCACGCACGGCGGACTGGCCTGGCTGCTGGACAACCTGATCGAGCGGATCCCCGAGACCCTGCACGCCATCGTCCTGTCGGAGGACGGACTCCTCGTCGGCTCCTCCGAGAAGCTCGCCCAGGACGACGCCGAGCAACTCGCCGCCATTTCCTCGGGTGTTCACTCGCTCGCGCTCGGCACCAGCCGCCACTTCGGCGGTGGCCGGGTGCAGCAGACCGTCATTGAGATGGACGATCTGTTTCTCTTCGTCACCACCGCCGGCGGCGGCGCCCGGCTCGCCGTACTCGCCACGTCCGAGGTCGACGTCGGCAACGTCGGCTACGAAATGACCATGGTGGTACGGCAGGTGGGGCAGTTCCTCAGCGCGGCCCCCCGGTTCCCGGAGTACAGCGGTGTGCCCTTCGCGGGTGAGCATGAATGAGACATTGGTCAGAGGAAGATCCCTGGGCGGACGAAGACCCCGCGCTGCTCGTCCGTCCGTACACGGTGACCGGCGGCCGGACCCCGACCGCCCACTCCGGCGTCGAGCTGATCACCCTGATCAGCACGGTCCGGCCACCGACCCGCGACCAGCGCCTCCAGCCCGAACAGAACCGGCTGCTCGCGCTCTGCCGCACCCCGACGGCGCTCGTGGAGGTCGCCGCCCGGCTCGATCTGCCCGTCGCGGTGATCCGGGTCCTCCTCGATGACCTGCTGGACAACGAACTCGTCTCCGTCTCCCCGCCCACCGCGGCCGGTACTCCCGACGCCCGTTTCCTCCAGGCAGTGATCGATGGAATTCGCAGAATCTGACCCCCGCGCGAGCCGCTCCCGCGCCGTCGCCGTCGCGCCCAACGCCGCCACGGCCAAGATCCTCGTCGCGGGCGGCTTCGGCGTCGGCAAGACCACGCTCGTCGGCGCGATCAGCGAGACGACACCGTTGCGTACCGAAGAACTCATCACCGAGGCCAGCGTCGGCATCGACAACCTCGCCGGCGTGGAGCAGAAGACCACGACGACGGTCGCCATGGACTTCGGCCGGATCACGCTGAGTTCGGCCCTCGTCGTGTACCTCTTCGGGGCGCCGGGGCAGGACCGGTTCTGGTTCATGTGGGACGACCTGTCCCGCGGCGCGCTCGGCGCGGTCGTGCTGGCCGACACCCGGCGGCTGGAGAGCTGTTTCCCGTCCGTCGACTTCTTCGAGCACCGCGGCATCCCCTTCGCCGTGGGCGTCAACTGCTTCAACGGCATCTGCGAGGAGGACCCCGAGGAGATCCGCACCGCCCTCGACCTCGCCCCCGACATCCCGCTCGTGCTGTGCGACGCCCGCGACCGGGAGTCGGTGAAGTCGGTCCTGCTCGCCCTTCTCGAACACGTCATGCGGGGGCTGGCGGTGGAGGCGTCGGGGGACCGCCAGCCGGTGCAGTAGCCGTACGGCCGGGTCAGGAAGGCTTCGTCGCCGATACGGCCGTCGCGGTCAACGTGCCGTCGCACTCCGCGAACTGCCCGTCGTCCAGGGCGACTTGGTGTTTCCCGGCGGCCGGCAGACCGATCACCATCGTCGGATAGACCACCGGCGCCGAACCGGACTTGCAGTATCCGTCCCCCTCACCCTGCACCTGCACGAAAGTCAGCTTCAGCCAGGCGTTGCCGCCGGGGGCGAGCTTCACGGGGGAGGCGGAGCCGACGGGGGTCACCTGGAGGGGGACGTTGAGCTCGGGGGAGCCGTTCGCCGCACCGGCGACGGTGGGGTGCCCCTGGAGGACGCAGGCCTTGGCGCCGGTGTTGGTGAACCGGACGATCGCCGCTCCGGTTCCGGTACCGGAAGGGCGATCGGCGGCCTGATAGGCGCTCGCCTTCAGGGCAGTTGCCGCACAGCTCTTCACTGCGGTTCCCGCAGAACCCGGTGTTCCCGTGGACCCGGATGAGCCTGTTGCCCCGGTGGACCCGGTGGACCCGGTGGACCCGGATGAGCCTGTGGACCCGGAGGAGATGGGGGAGGCGGTGGCGGTCGGCGAGTCCGAGGACCCGCCGGATCCGCCGGATCCGCCGGATCCGCCGGATCCGCCGGACCCGCCTTCCGAGTCACCCGGCTGGCACGCCGTCATCACCATCGCCGCCGACAGCGCGGCCACCGCCATCACGGCCCTGCGGATGCTGCTCTTCTGCATGACGTCCCCCGAACTTGCTGTGCACGGGCCGGCCTTCGCCGGCGCTCGCGGAGGGAGACAGATCAGTCGTATCCGAGGTTCCGCCTGTGTGTTGCCTGTGACGCAATGGTGACGCTCAGTCGCCCGGAGTCCCGTCCTCGTCCTTCTCCGCCTCGAAGCTCGCGAAATACGCCGCCGCCATGTCCTCGTCCCCGTGCCCCTGTGCCGCGGCCCGCGCGAACCGTTCCGCGCCGGCCGCCGCCACGTCCAGCCGTACGCCGTGCGCCGCACCCGCCTGCACGATCAGCCGGGCGTCCTTCTCCGCCGTCGTGACCGCGAAACTCGCCGGAGTCAGCTGGTTGTTGAGGATCGCGGCGGACTTGGCGTGCAGGTAGCCCATGTCGAGCGGGCCGCCGGCCATGAGGTCGAGGAAGCTCTGCGGGTCCACGCCCAGGGCCTTGGACAGCGAGAGGGCTTCACCGGCCGCGTTCGTCACCGCCAGCACCCAGCTGTTGGCCACCAGCTTCAGCCGGGTCGCGGTGGCCGCCGCGCCGTCCTCGCCGACCCACATCGTGCGGGCGCCGACCGCGTCGAAGACCGGGGTCACCGTCTCGCGGCCGGACTCCGGGCCCGCCGCGAGGACCGTCAGCTGACCGGCCTCGGCGGGCTGGCGGGTGCCGAGCACGGGGGCGTCGTAGAAGACCAGGTCGTGGCGGCCCGCGAACGCGGCCAGTTCGCCCACCGATTCGAGGCCCGACGTCGTCGACTGGATCCACGCGGCGCCGGGGCGCAGGACGGGGGCGGCCTCGCGCATCACTTCGAGTACGGCGTCGCCGTCGTAGAGCATGGTGAGGATCACGTCCGCGTCGCGTACGGCCTCCGCCACGGTGTCGGTGACGTGCGCGCCGTCGGCGGACAGGGGTTCGGCCTTGGCGCGGGTGCGGTTCCAGGCGTGGACGGTGTGTCCGGCGCGGGCGAGGTTGCGGGCCATCGCGGCGCCCATGATGCCGGTGCCCAGGACGCCTACGGTGAGTTTCTCGGTGGTCATGACTCGGCTTTCGTCCTCGACGTTGTTGTCGGGAACCAGGGTGCCAGGGTGACGCGCGCCCGGCCTCCCGGCAGGGCGCGCGTCAGCCGCCGTCAGCCGGTGACCGTGAACCAGGTCGAGCGCGACTTCTGCCACTCCGGGTACGAGAGGTCCTTCGCCTCGGTGCCGTCGCCGTACAGGTCGGCCGCGCCGTCGTCGGTGATCAGCTGGGCGCGGGCGCCCGAGGCCGTCAGGTCCGGTACGTCTACGACGGCTTCCCAGGCGCCCGGGTCCGTGGTCGGCAGGTCGCGCAGCTTGACCGGCTTGTCGGCCGCGCTGCCGGTCCAGGAGTACAGGGCGTACGGGTCGGAGTTGTCGTCGGCGGCCCAGGAACCGGCGACGATCAGATACTGGTTCGCCGCGTTCTTGCGGATGTCGCGCACCGAGAGACCGCCGAGGTCCAGCTCGACCGGCGTGCCGAAGGTCGCGGCGGTGCCGTTCGCGACCACCTTGTCGATGTTGGTGACCGGGACGAGGAGTGCCTTGCCGCCCGCCACCGCCGGGGCCAGCGGCGCGCGGAAACCGACGTACGCCGTGGTCGTCGAGTTGGGGGCGAACTCCAGGCCCTCCACGTTGAATCCGTCGATCTCCTTGGGGATCTCGCCGTCCGCGGTGCCCGCCGCGAAGCCGTACCTGTTGCCGTTCGCCTTGTCCCACGCCACCAGGTCGTCGCGCAGCTTGCCGTACGAACTGCCGTAGGAGAGTGCTGTGTTGGCGCCGCTGCCGGTCACCTCGGTGGTGAAGACCGTGTTGCGGGCCGCCTTGTACTCGCCGTCCTTGTTGTTGCCGAGCGAGCCGGTCCAGTAGATCGTGTCGCCGACGCGGGCCGCGCCCTCGATGTCGATCTCCTTGTCGACGCCGATGTCGTCGCTGAAGTCCCAGGTCCTGACCGGGGCGCCGGAGGTTGAACGGTCGTACAGGCGAAGGACGTTGGACTCGTCATCCGCTACGACGACATAGCCGCCGCCCACGTCGACCGCGGCGGAGGCGTCGCTGGAGCCGGTGAAGTAGCGGGTGTCGGTGGGCTGTTGGACGGATGCCGAGGCCGCGTAGTGCAGGGTCTTCGTGGCCGTCTTGCCGCCCAGGCCCGTGACCTTCACCGTCAGGTCCGTGTAGCCCTGCGCGGCGGCCGTGACGGCGAGTTGGCGGGTGGTGCCGGTGCCGGTGACGGACACCGCGCTCGTCGGCGCCACGGACGTCTTGCTGCTCTTGCTCGCGACAACGGTCAACGCGCTGACGTCCGCGCCGCTCTGGGCGACCGTCACCTGGACCGTCGGATCGCCGACTCCGCCCACCGCGCCCGAAAGATAGGCGGCCGACAGGGAGATGGTCGGTGTGCCGTAACTCGCCGCGTGCGCCTGGCTGTTCGGGCCGAGGCCCAGGCCGAGGGCGGTCAGGGCGAGGCAGGTGCCCGCCACGGCGACCGTCCTGCGACCGTTGGAGAAAACTCCGTTGGAGGAAATTCCATCGGAAACTCCGCTGGAGAAAACGTAGTCCTGCACGGGGACCCCTTCGTCGGCTCGGTGTCGACGAGAAGGCTCAGCGGATCTCACCAACTCCGCGCGGCGCGGGCAGGTCCTGGGGGTGAACAACGGCGGACGGGCCGAGGGAGCGGTCCATGACCCGGGCCAGGTTGCGGGCGAAGACCTCCTGCGTGTCGGGGGTCAGGGTGCGCAGCGCGATCAGTGCGGTGATGACGACGTCGCACAGTTCGCTCTGGACGTCGTCCCAGGTGTGGGTGACGCCCTTGCGCGGGTTCTGGCCGGTCGCCCCGATCACGGCCTCGGCGACCTCGCCGACCTCCTCGGACAGTTTCAGGATGCGCAGGAGCAGACCTTCTCGGCCGTCGAGGGGACGGTTGGCGTCCACCCAGGCCCAGAGGTCCTCGATGTGGGCCCAGAGCTCGGCGGGCTGGTCCTTCTGATCACTCATGGGCCCAGCCTGTCATCACGGCCCGGCTCATCGACGCCCCGCCCGTCGAACCGCGTCCTACTTGCCGAAGACCGCATCCGCTTCGTCGAACAGCGTCTCCTGCCCGAACTCCGCCCCCTCCCGCACCCGCCTGTTCCGCATGCCGACCACCACGGCCGTCGCCGCCCCGGTCACCGCGAGCGCGGCCGGGACCATCCAGCCCCGGTTCACCGCGTGGCCGAGCGCGTGGTCCAGGGAGAGGCGGCCCGGGCCGGTGACCGCGAGGCCGGCCGGAAGAACCCAGGACCAGCGCGCGTCGCCGCTGCGGAAGGCGCGCCACAGCATGACGCCGCCGCCACCGCACAGCGCCGCGATGCCCGGGGCGAGCGCGGTCGTGTAGTACGGGTGCATCGTGCCCTGGGCCATGCTGAAGGTGACGTAGTGGAGCAGCGTCCAGCCGCCCCACATGACCAGCGCGGCGCGGGTCGCGTCGGTGCGCGGGGCGCGGCCGACCAGGACCAGGCCGGCGATCAGGGCGATCGCGGAGAAGGGGAGCAGCCAGGAGATCTGGCCGCCGAGGATGTCGTTGAACATACGGCCGAGGCCCGCGGTGCCGGCGAACGTACCGCCTCCGCCGCCACCCCCGCCTCCGCCGCCGTTGCCCTCGCCGCCGAACACGCGGCCGAAGCCGTCGTAGCCCATGATCAGGTCCCAGGCCGTGCCGTCCGTCGAGCCGCCGATGTAGGGGCGGTCGGAGGCGGGGACGAGGGAGACGGCCGTGGCCCACCAGAAGCTGGAGACGGCCAACGCGACCGTGGCCAGGGCCAGTTGGACGAGCTTCTTCTTCCAGCCGAGCTTCGACGCGAACAGGTACACGGCGAAGACGGCGGGCAGCGCGATGTAGCCCTGGAGGAGCTTGGTGTTGAAGGCGAAGCCGAAGCAGACCGCGGAGCCGATCAGCGGCAGCAGCTTCTCGGTGCGCACGGCGCGCAGGCCGAGGGCGGCGCCCGCCACCATCAGCAGGACGAGGAGGGTGTCGGGGTTGTTGTCACGGTTGATGGCGACCGTGATCGGGGTGAGCGCGAGGACCAGGGCCGCGATGGTCGCGGCCACGTGGCCGAAGTACCGCTTCACGGAGGAGTGCAGGATCCAGATCGTGCCGAGCCCGGCGGCGACCTCCGGCAGCATCATCTGCCAGGTGCCGAAGCCGAAGATCCGGCACGACAGGCCCATCACCATCAGGGAGAAGGGCGGCTTGTCGACCGTGATGAAGTTGCCCGCGTCCAGCGAGCCGAAGAACCAGGCCTTCCAGCTCTGCGTGCCGCTGTAGATGGCGCTGCTGTAGAAGCTGTTCATGCTGGAGCCGGAGAGGTTCCAGGAGTACAGCACCGCGGCCAGGACCATGATCGCGATCAGCGCGGGCAGCGACCAGCGCGGCGCCTTCTCGGGCGGTGCCGTCTCGGGTGGGGCCGGCGGCGGCCAGTCGGCGGACGCGGGTTCGGTGTGGGGGTGTGGATCGGTGGCAGATGTCACCCGGCCATCGTGCGAAGGCAGGGTGGGTACGTGCTGTGCCGAACCTAGTGCTCGGCTGTGAATTCGCACAGGCCGAAGTAACGGCTCGTACAACCGTTCTCCAACTCGTACAACCTTTCATGCCTTCCTGTGAGTCAAGTCATGCATGACTCATTGGATATCCCGCCGAGCCAGAGTGCTGGCGGCCGGCGCGGGCGCCGGGGTGCTCATACCCGTGCTGGCCGCCGCGACGCCCGCTGCCGCGGCCACCCCGACGGTCAGCTGTACGTCCGCCACGGCAGGCCTCGCCGCCAAGCTGAAGAAGGACATCACCGCCGCCCTCGCGACCCGTAAGGGAACCGTCGCGGTCGGCCTCTACGACCGCAAGACCAACACCACCTGCACGCTGCGGGCGACGAGCGCCTACGACTCGGCAAGCACCGTCAAGGTGACCGTTCTCGCCACGCTGCTGTGGGACGCGAAGAAGCACAACCGCACGCTGACGACGCGGGAGTCGACCCTCGCGAAGGCCATGATCACCAAGTCGGACAACACCGCGACCTCCACCCTGTGGAAGCAGCTGGGTCTGACGAAGATCAAGGGCTTCCTCGCCGCCGCCGGCATGACCCAGACCAAGCCGGGCGCGAACAACTACTGGGGTCTCACCCAGGAGACCGTGACCGACGAGCAGAAGCTGCTCAAGCTGGTCACCGCCAAGAACACGGTGCTGAGCGACAACTCCCGTGCGTACATCCTGAAGTTGATGAACCAGGTCGTCTCCGGCCAGCGTTGGGGCACTCCGTACGGCGCCCCGTCGACCGTCACCGTGCACGTCAAGAACGGCTGGCTGCAACGCTCCACGCACGGCTGGCGCATCCACAGCCTGGGCACCTTCAACGGCGGCGGCCACGACTACATGATGAGCGTGCTCACCCAGGACAACAGCACGATGAGCTACGGGATCACGACGATCCAGGGCGTCGCAAAGGCGATTCACAAGGACCTCGCCTAAAGCCCCTGCTCAAGGGCATCGCTTTACTGCGCGGTCTCCCGCACGTCATCCACCCGTCCTGCGGTGGCGCCCATGCGCCTGAGAACCGTACTCGCGACCGCGACCGCCGGCCTGGCGGCGGCCACCTGCCTCACCGCCGCCGGGCCCGCGAGCGCCGTCAGCAACACCCGTACCAGCAACGCCTGTTCGTCCTCCGTCTCGATCGACCGCTTCTCCGACGCGCTCGACAAGACGACGTACGACGGCACCTTCGTCGGCAACTTCTCCGCGCTCGCGCTGGACAAGGACGGCTCGCTCGCCGCCCTGGAGGACCGCTCCTCGCTCTTCAGCCTGGACGCGAAGACCCTCCAGCCGAAGAGTGTCGTCCCGCTCGCCGACGAGAACGGCGCCGCCCTCGACTCCGAGGGCCTGGCCATCGACCGGGACGGCACCCGCCTCATCACCTCCGAGACCGAGCCGTCGATCCGCCGTTACTCCGCCGACGGCAAGATCCTCGACCGCCTCCCGGTCCCGGCCTCCCTCCTTGTCGCCCCGGCCGGCCGGGCCGTCTCCAACCAGACCTTCGAGGGCCTGACCCTGCTGCCCGGCGGCCACACGCTCCTCGCGTCGATGGAGTACCCGATCGCCGGCGACACCTCGGGCGCCGTCCGCTTCCAGACCTGGACCCGGACCAAGGGCGACCACTTCAAGCCAGCCGCGCAGTACGCCTACAAGACCGACGCCGCCTTCCTCGGCGTCCCCGAGGTGCAGGCCCTCCCCGACGGCCGGCTCCTCGTCCTGGAACGCGGCTTCACCAGCGGCGTAGGCAACACGGTCCGCCTCTACCTGGCCGACCCGCGCCACGCGACCGACACCAGCAAGATCGACACCCTCACCGGCCAGCCCGGCGTCCGCCTCATAAAGAAGACCCTGCTCGCGGACATCGCCGACTGCCCGTCCCTCGGCGCGACAGCGAAGCAGCCCCAGCCGAACCCCCTCCTCGACAACATCGAGGGCATGGTGATCACGGGGAGGGAGAAGGGCCGCTACAAGGTCCTGCTGGTGAGCGACGACAACCAGAACGCGGTACAGACGACGCGGTTCTACTACCTCCGGGTCCGCACAACCCCCGTCTTTTAGGGGCGCGGGGAACTGCGCGACCAGCCACGACGCACCCGCACCCGAAAAACGACCCCCCGCGCGAAGCGCAATGTTGCGGAGGGATGAAATCCGCTTCATTCCGCGTTGGTGCCTTCCGTAAGACCAGCTGATCAGGGGCGAACGGAAGGCACCGCGTGGCAGCGAAGCAGGGGGAGACACGGGGGCAGACACAGGGCTGGGCCAGAAGGCTCGCCGTATACGCCTGGCGATACCCCAAGGACGTCGTCCTCGCCCTCGGCGCCTCCCTCGCCGGTATGGCCGTCATGGCCGTCGTCCCCCTGGTCACCAAGGTGATCATCGACGACGTGATCACCGGCCACACCCGCTCCATGGCCCCCTGGGCAGCCGTCCTGATAGTCGCCGCCCTCCTCGTCTACGTCTCCACCTACATCCGGCGTTACTACGGCGGCCGACTCGCCCTCGACGTCCAGCACGACCTCCGCACCGAGATGTACGGCACGATCACCCGCCTCGACGGCCGCCGCCAGGACGAGCTGTCCACCGGCCAGGTCGTCGGCCGTGCCACCAGCGACCTCCAGCTGATCCAGGGCCTGCTCTTCATGCTCCCGATGACCATCGGGAACGTCCTGCTCTTCGTGATCTCTCTCGCGATCATGGCCTGGCTGTCCCTTCCCCTGACCCTGATAGCCCTGGCCGTCGCCCCCGCCCTCGGCTGGATCGCCAGGCGCAGCCGCAGCAAGCTGCACCCCTCCACCTGGTACGCGCAGGCCCAGGCCGCCGCCGTCGCGGGAGTCGTCGACGGCGCCGTCAGCGGCGTACGCGTGGTGAAGGGTTTCGGCCAGGAGGACCAGGAGACCGGAAAGCTCCGCGAGGTCGGCCGCCGGCTCTACGCGGGCCGCCTCCGCACGATCCGCCAGAACGCCCGCTACACCCCCGCCCTCCAGGCCGTCCCCGCCCTCGGCCAGGTCGCGATGCTCGCCCTCGGCGGCTGGCTCGCGGTGCGCGGTCACATCACGCTCGGCACGTTCGTCGCCTTCTCCACCTACCTCGCCCAACTCGTCGGCCCGGTCCGCATGTTGGCCATGGTCCTCACGGTCGGCCAGCAGGCCCGCGCGGGCACCGAACGCGTCCTGGAGCTCATCGACACCGAGCCCTCGATGACGGACGGCACCAAGGAACTCCCCGCCGACGCCCCGGCCACGGTCGAGTTCGACGACGTCTCCTTCGGCTACGACGACCAGCGCCCCGTCCTCAACGGACTCAGCTTCGAGATCCGCCCCGGCGAGACCCTCGCGGTCGTCGGCTCCTCCGGCTCCGGCAAGTCCACGGTCTCCCTCCTCCTCCCGCGCTTCTACGACGTCACCCACGGCGCCGTCCTCATCGGCGGCCACGACGTCCGCGAACTCACCCTCGACTCCCTGCGCGCGGCGATCGGCCTGGTCCCCGAGGACTCCTTCCTCTTCTCGGACACGGTCCGCAACAACATCGCCTACGGCCGCCCCGACGCGACCGAGGAGGAGATCCTCACCGCCTCCCGCGCCGCGCAGGCCGACCGGTTCATCGCGGAACTCCCCGACGGCTACGACACGACGGTCGGCGAGCACGGCCTCACCCTCTCCGGCGGCCAGCGCCAGCGCGTCGCCCTCGCCCGCGCGATCCTCACCGACCCGCGCCTGCTGGTCCTGGACGACGCGACCTCGGCGGTGGACGCCCGCGTCGAGCACGAGATCCACGAGGCCCTCAAACAGGTCATGGAGGGCCGGACCACGCTGCTGATCGCGCACCGGCGCTCCACCCTCAACCTCGCCGACCGCATCGCCGTCCTCGACGGGGGCCGCCTCGCCGACATCGGGACCCACGACGAACTCCAGCAGCGCTCACCGCTCTACCGCCGCCTCCTCACCGACCCCGACGAACTCGGCGGCGTCTCGCCCGGCCACGCCCTGCCCGTCGCCGAACCGGCCGAAGACACCTCCGTACGCGCGGAGTTGGACGCGGAGTTCGACGCCGAGCGCGGGCTCACGCCCCGCCTGTGGACCGGTGACCGCGAACCCAAGGACACCGCGCTGTCCGGGATGCCCGCGACCCCCGAACTCCTCGCCCAGGTCGACGCGTTGCCCCCGGCGACCGACACTCCCGACGTCGACGAGGCGCGGGCGGTCCGCGCCGAGGACTCCTACGGCCTGCGCCGGCTGCTCCGCGGTTTCGGCGCCCCGCTGCTGATCAGCCTCGGCCTCGTCGCCGTGGACGCGAGCATGAGCCTGCTGCTGCCGATCATGATCCGGCACGGCATCGACCAGGGCGTGACCAAGATGGCGATCGGCGCGATCTGGTCCGCCTCGCTGCTGGCCCTCGTCGCCGTGGCCGTGCAGTGGGCGGCACAGCGCGGCGAGACGAGGATGACCGGACGCACGGGGGAGCGGGTCCTCTACACCCTCCGCCTCAAGATCTTCGCCCAGCTCCAACGCCTCGGACTCGACTACTACGAGCGGGAGTTGACCGGCCGGATCATGACGAGGATGACGACGGACGTGGACGCGCTGTCCACGTTCCTGCAGACGGGCCTTGTCACGGCCTTCGTCTCGGTCGTCACCTTCTTCGGCATCATGGTCGCCCTGCTGGTGATCGACGTACAGCTCGCGCTCGTCGTGTTCGCGACGCTGCCCCCGCTGGTCATCGCCACGTTCTTCTTCCGCCGGGCGAGCGTGAAGGCGTACGAACTCGCCCGTGAGCGCGTGTCGTTGGTCAACGCCGACCTCCAGGAGTCGGTGTCGGGACTGCGGATCGTGCAGGCGTTCCGGCGCGAGAAGGACGGCGGCCGACGCTTCGCCGAGCGCAGCAGCAGCTACCGCGAGGCCCGTACGCGAGGCCAGCGGCTGATCTCGGTCTACTTCCCCTTCGTGCAGTTCCTGTCGTCCGTGGCGGCGGCGTCCGTACTGATCGCGGGCGCGGGAAGGGTGGACAACGCGACGCTGACAACAGGCGCGTTGGTCGCCTACCTCCTCTACATCGACCTGTTCTTCGCCCCGGTCCAACAGCTCTCCCAGGTCTTCGACGGCTACCAGCAGGCCACGGTCTCCCTGGGCCGCATCCAGGAGCTGCTCCAGGAACCGACGTCGACACGGGCGGCCGACGAACCGCTCGAAGTCCTCTCCCTGCGCGGCGAAATCGCCTTCGAGGACGTGCACTTCGCGTACGGCGAAGACGAAGAGGCCATCGGGGGAGTGGAGTTGAGCATCCCCGCCGGCCAGACGGTCGCCTTCGTCGGCGAGACGGGCGCGGGCAAGTCGACGCTCGTGAAGCTGGTGGCCCGCTTCTACGACCCGACGGGCGGCCGGGTGACGGTCGACGGCACGGACCTCCGGTCCCTGGACATCACGTCGTACCGCCACCACCTGGGCGTCGTCCCCCAGGAGGCGTACCTCTTCCAGGGCACCGTCCGCGACGCCATCGCCTACGGCCGCCCCGAGGCCACCGACGCCGAGGTGGAGGCGGCGGCCCGCGCGGTCGGCGCGCACGAGATGATCGCCACGCTGGACGGCGGTTACCTCCACGAGGTCGCCGAGCGCGGACGCAACCTCTCGGCGGGCCAGCGCCAGCTGATCGCCCTGGCCCGCGCCGAACTGGTCGACCCCGACATCCTCCTCCTCGACGAGGCGACGGCAGCCCTCGACCTGGCGACAGAAGCCCAGGTCAACCAGGCCACCGACCGCCTCGCCGGCCGCCGCACCACCCTCGTCGTGGCCCACCGCCTGACGACGGCGGCCCGCGCGGACCGGGTCGTGGTGATGGATCACGGCCGGGTCGTGGAGGACGGCACGCACGACGAGCTGCTCGCGCTGGGCGGGTATTACGCCGAGCTGTGGCGGACCTTCGTGGGCGCGCCCGAGTCCGAGGAGCCGGTCGCCACGTCCCGCTGAGGGTCCGCGCAACCGTTCGACATACGTCTTGCGTCCGTACATCAGTACGCTGTTCGGCTGCTGTGCGGGAGGGATGACTGTGGACATGGGTGCGCTACGACGGCGGGTGGCGCTCGGCACGGCCGTGCTCACCGTGTCCGGACTGCTCGCGCTCGCGGCCCCCGGCAGCGCCCAGGCGGCCGTGGTCTGCCCGGGGCGAGCGGTGCTGACGCTGCCCTTCTCGACCGGCACCGTCCATGTCTTCCGCCGGGGCGACTACATCTGCGCGTACACCGCCCCCCGGACCACCGGCGCCAAGCGCACGATGTCGGTCAGCGTCCAGGCCCGCGGCAGCCGCCCGGTCGTCGACAAGGGGCGCTACACGCGCCGGGCCGGACCGGTCACCGTGCACGTCGGTCACCGGTGCGTGCGGATCAAGGGCGCGGTCGGTGGCGGCGCGGTCGGCTCGGGCTGGATCCTGTGCTGAACCACTGATCAGTGCCCTGTGTGAACAACCCCCTCTGGTGTGACGGAAGTTGCTCGGATAGCTTCCGGTTCACAACTGCCTCACAGGGGAGATTGCATGCGCAAGGCGCTCAGATGGCTGCTCGCGCTCACCGTGCTCATAGGCACGATGGGCACGGCCGGGGTGGCCACCGCCGCCCAGGCCGGCCGAGCGGGTCAGACCAGTGAAACAGCGGACATCAAGGACCAGTTGCTGGCAATACCCGGCATGAGCCTGGTCCAGGAGAAGCCGTACACCGGCTACCGCTACTTCGTCCTGAACTACACCCAGCCGATCGACCACCGGCACCCGTCCAAGGGCACGTTCCAGCAGCGCATCACCGTGCTGCACAAGGACGTCTCCCGCCCGACGGTCTTCTACACCAGCGGCTACAACGTCTCGACGACCCCCAGCCGCAGCGAACCGACCCGGATCGCGGACGCCAACCAAGTCTCCCTGGAATACCGCTTCTTCACGCCGTCCCGCCCCGACCCGGCCGACTGGTCCAAGCTCGACATCTGGCAGGCGGCCAGCGACCAGCACCGCGTCTTCAAGGCCCTCAAGTCGATCTACACCAAGAACTGGATCGCCACCGGCGGCTCCAAGGGCGGTATGACGGCCACCTACTTCGAGCGGTTCTACCCGCACGACATGGACGGTGTCGTCGCCTACGTCGCCCCCAACGACGTGGTGAACAACGAGGATTCGGCCTACGACCGCTTCTTCACCAAGGTCGGCACCAAGGAGTGCCGGGACCGCCTGGACGCCGTACAGCGCGAGGCGCTGGTGCGCCGGGAGCCGCTGGAGCAGAAGTACGCGGCCTACGCGGCGGAGAACGGCTTCACCTTCACCACCGTCGGCAGCCTGGACAAGGCCTACGAGGCCGTCGTCCTCGACTACGTCTGGGGCTTCTGGCAGTACAGCCTGCTCTCCGACTGCGACACCATTCCCGCCAAAGCGGCGACCGCCACCGACGACGAGATCTGGAACTCGGTCGACACGATCTCCGGCTTCTCCTTCTACACCGACCAGGGCCTGTCCCCGTACACCCCGTACTACTACCAGGCGGGCACCCAACTCGGCGCGCCCACCATCCAGTTCCCGTACATCGAGAAGAAGTACGTCCGCTACGGCTACCAGCCGCCCCGCGACTTCGTGCCGCGCTCCATCCCGATGAAGTTCCAGCCGGGCGCGATGCGGGACGTGGACAGCTGGGTCCGCCACCACGCCCACCACATGCTGTTCGTCTACGGCCAGAACGACCCGTGGGGCGCCGAGCGGTTCGCCGTCGGCAAGGGGGCGAAGGACTCGTACGTCTTCACCGCGCCCGGCCTCAACCACGGCGCGAACGTCGCGGCCCTGACCGCCGACCAGAAGGCGCTGGCCACCGCCCGCATCCTGGCCTGGGCCGGCGTCCCCGCCCCGACGACCGCACAGGCGAAGCCCCTCGCGCCGTACGACGCGAAGCTGGACCGGCAGGACGTCGAACGCGAGCCGACGCTCCGGCCGTAACACCCTTGCCGCGCCCGGCCGTTGACGGTCACCCGACCTGCACCGGCCGGGCGCAGCCCACCGGTTGTGCGCCGCCGAGCTGGACGTACAGGGCGGTCGACGCGGGACAACTCGCGCGCCGGAGCACGGACTTGACCACCTTGTACTGCGGCTTCCGCTGTCCCGAGCCGTCGCACGCGGTCTCCCGGACCTGGCGGTTGCCCGAGCTGTAGACGCAGTCCCCGACGATCGTGCGGGGGCCGCCTCCGCCGCCCGGGTCGCCGGGGTGCGGCGGCTCCAGGTTGCGCATACAGGCGTAGCCCTTCGGTACGGCGCTGTCGCCGCCCGTGCCCGAGGTGCCCTGGGCGCTGATGTGCAGCACGAAGTCGGTGGTCGCCGGGCAGGCGGGGCCGGCGCCGACGTCGCCGTCGTAGCGGGCGATGACGCGGGAGGCGGCCCGTTCACTGGTGCAGGGCACCTCGGTGAAACTCGTCGTACCGAAGGAGCTGCACTCGTCGACGGCGAGGAACACCGCGCCGTAGCCGGAGGGTTGGGTGGTCGAGGACTCGGACGCCTTGGGGCCGAGGCGGCCGTCGCCGGCGTCGGAGCCGCTCGTGGACGAGCAGCCGGTCAGCAGGACGGCGAGCAGCAGCGCGCACACCGCCCCGGCGCTCCAACTCTCACGCATCGTTCCCCCCGGACTGCCCCCGCCCAGCGTGACGCGCGGTGGGGGGGGCACGCCAGCCGTGCGGGGGGCTTTGGGCCAGTTGGCGGGGGCGGGGCGGGTGGGCGACGTACCTCTAGTACGACAGTCCGTGACCGGCCGGATACAGCACCTGCGCCGGGTCGTCCGCGCGCCGCACGGCCACCGGGAGCTTTCCGCGCGGGGACACCTGGCCCGCGATCACCCGTGCCGCGGCCCGCAGTTCGACGTCGGTCCAGGAGTAGGACGCCAAGTAGGCGGGGACGCCGGGCAGTTGGGCAACATCGTAGGGGTTGCGGACGGCGACGGCCACGACCGGTCTCCCGGTGGCGACCAGCTGTTCGACCAGAGTCTTCTGCGGATCGGCCGCCGTGACGTTGTAGGTCGCCACCACCACCGCGTCCGCCGCCCGCGCCGCCGCCACGGCCTTGGCGACGGTCTCGGCGGAGGGGGCGGCGCCGGTGGACAGGACGGTCGCGGTGAAGCCCAACTCCCGCAGGGCCGCGGCGAGTACACCGGTGGGCGGTCCCGTCGTACCGGACGGCGAGGCCGGATCGGCACCGACGACCAGGACGTTCCCGTGTGTACGACGGGACAGTGGCAGCAGTCCCGCGCTGTTGACCAGCAGGGTGGTGGTCCGCTCGGCGATGCGGTCGGCGGCGGCGAGATGCCCCGCACCGCCGACCACGAGGTCCACGACCGCCCGGGTGACGTACGGCTCCTCGAACAGGCCGAGCCGCGCCTTCAGCCGCAGCACCCGCAGCACCGACTCGTCGAGCCGCGCCTCGGTCAACTCCCCGCCCCGCACGGCCTTCAGGACGGCGTTCCAGGCGATGTCCAGGGAGGGCGGGTCGAGGAGCTGGTCGACACCGGCCTTCAGCGCGAGCACCGGCACCCGCTCGTCGCCGTATTTCTGGCGGACGCCCGCCATACCCAGCGAGTCGGTCACCACGACACCGTCGTAGCCGAGTTCGCCGCGCAGGACGCCGGTGACGATCGGATGGGAGAGGGTGGCCGGGTCGCCGGAGTCGTCGAGGGCCGGGACCTTGATGTGCGCGGTCATGATCGCGTCGATCCCGGCCCTGACCGCGGCCCGGAAGGGCACGGCGTCCAGCTTTCCCCACAGCTCGCGGCTGTGCGTGATGACGGGGAACCCGGTGTGGCTGTCGACGGCGGTGTCCCCGTGCCCGGGGAAGTGCTTGGCGGTGGCCGCCACCCGGCTGTCCTGGTAGCCCGCGACTTCTGCGGCGACCAGCCCTGCCACCGCGTCCGGGTCGGCGCCGAAGGACCGTACGCCGATGATCGGGTTGGCCGGGTTCACGTTCACGTCGGCGTCGGGGGAGTAGCCCTGGTTGACGCCCATCGCGCGCAGCTCGGCGCCGGAGATCCGGCCGACCGTGCGGGCGTCGGTGCGGGAGCCGCCGGCGCCGATCGCCATCGCGCCCGGGAAGAGGGTGGCGGGTTTGCCGATCCGGCAGACGATGCCGTGCTCCTGGTCGGTGGCGATCAGCACGGGCAGCCCTCGGGGTTGGCTGAGGGAGGCCTTCTGGATGCCGTTGGAGAGGTCGGCGATCTGGTGCGGGTCGCGGGTGTTGTGCGCCCAGCTGAAGTAGATGATCCCGCCGACCCGGTACTTCGCGATCAGCTCGGCGGCCGTGCGCACCCCGAGCTCGCTCAGGTTGGCGTCGATGTCGGCCTGGTCGGGGGCGGTGGCGGAGTGGCCGTAGACCCGCATCACGAACAGCTGGCCGACCTTCTCCTCCAGGGGCATACGGGAGATCAGCGAGCGGAGTTCCGGGTCGTCGGCGTGGTCGTAGGCGTGGGCGGGGGTGCCGGCCGCGAGGGACGCGGTGACGCCCATGGTCGCGGCGAGGACGGTACGTCTGGAGGGCATGTGCGCTCCTTCCGGAGAGGTTTCCGCCTGTCAGGGGAGTGCACAGTAACCAGGGGAGGGGCCGCCATCGGCGCAGTTGGAGGGGGCGCGCCGATGACGGCTTGCTGCCGGCCGCGGCACGGAGGAGAGGGTTTGTCAGCTTTCGCAGCCAGCAGCGAGGCCGACGCCGTACCGCGGAGACTCATCCGGCAGCTTGCCGGTTGGACGGAGGGGAGCGGGCCCGGGTTCCGTCCGCGGGCCGATTCCACGAAGTTGGTGAACCCGTGCACAACGGGACGGATGCGGTCACACACAGGTACGCGCGGGCGAACGGCGGTCGTCCATCCCGTGGACGTCCCGGCGGAACGGGCGGCCACCGCCCGATCATGAGGGCATGCCCGTAGTCCACATCCCCGGTTCCAAGTCCGTCACCGCCCGCGCGCTCTTCCTGGCCGCCGCGGCCGACGGCGTCACCACCCTCCGGCGACCGCTCCGCTCGGACGACACCGAGGGCTTCGCGGAGGGACTGACCCGGCTCGGCTACCGGGTGGGCAGGACCCCCGACGCCTGGCAGATCGACGGCCGCCCGCAGGGCCCCGCGGTCACGGAGGCCGACGTGTACTGCCGGGACGGCGCGACCACGGCCCGCTTCCTGCCCACCCTCGCGGCGGCCGGCCACGGCAGCTTCCGCTTCGACGCGTCCCCGCAGATGCGCCGCCGGCCACTGGGTCCCTTGAGTACCGCTCTGCGCGACCTGGGCGTGGACCTGCGCCACGAGGAGGCCGAGGGCCACCACCCGCTGCGCATCGAGGCGTCCGGTGTCGAGGGCGGCGAGGTGGTCCTGGACGCCGGCCAGTCCTCGCAGTACCTGACCGCCCTGCTCCTGCTCGGCCCGCTGACCAGGAAGGGCCTGCGGATCAGGGTCACGGACCTCGTCTCCGCGCCGTATGTCGAGATCACCGTCGCGATGATGCGGGCGTTCGGGGTGGAGGTGCGCAGGGAGGGCACGGTCTACGTGGTGCCGCCGGGCGGCTACACCGCGACCACGTACGACATCGAGCCGGACGCCTCGACCGCGAGCTACTTCTTCGCGGCGGCGGCTGTGACCGGCGGCGAGGTCACCGTCCCCGGGCTCGGCACCGGCGCGCTCCAGGGCGACCTGGGCTTCGTCGACGTACTGCGCCGCATGGGCGCGGAGGTGACGACCGACGCGCACGGCACCCGGGTGCGCGGCACCGGCGAACTGCGCGGTCTCACCGTCAACATGCGGGACATCTCGGACACCATGCCGACCCTGGCCGCGATCGCCCCCTTCGCCTCCGGCCCGGTCCGCATCGAGGACGTCGGCAACACCCGGGTCAAGGAGTGCGACCGGCTGGAGGCCTGCGCGGAGAACCTCCGGCGGCTCGGCGTCGAGGTGGCGACAGGACCGGACTGGATCGAGATCCGGCCGGGCTCGGCGGCACCCGTCGGCTCGGAGGTTCCCGACGGCTCGGATGTTCTCGCGGGCGCGGAGATCAAGTCCTACGGCGACCATCGCGTCGTCATGTCCTTCGCGGTCACCGGGCTGCGGGTGCCGGGTATTTCGTTCGACGACCCGGGGTGCGTACGCAAGACTTTCCCCGGTTTTCACGAGGCGTTCGGGGTGCTGCGAGGGCAGTTGCCGGCATGAGGGGAGCAGCGTGGGGTTCGAACTGAAGACACCGGTCCTGACAGGTGAGTTGGTGCGGCTGGAGCCGCTCGACCACCGGCACGCGGCCGATCTGGCGGTGGCGGCGGAGGAGGACCGGGGATCGTACGCCTTCACCTGGGTGCCGAGGGCGGACCAGGTGGGCGAGTACATCGAAGCCCAGCTGGCCCGCGCGGCCACCGGCATGCTCGCGCCGTACGCCCAGATCTCGACGGCGACCGGGCGGGCGGTCGGCGCCACGGCCTACTGGGAACCCCGCTGCTGGCTGACGGACGATCAACTCGACGCCATCGAGGTCGGGTTCACCTGGCTGGCCCGTTCGGCGCAGGGCACCGGCATCAACGCCGAGGCCAAACTCCTGCTGTTCCGGCACGCCTTCGAGGAGTGGCACGTCTCCCGCGTCGACCTCAAGACGGACGCCCGCAACGACCGCTCCCGCGCCGCGATCCAGCGCGTCGGCGCCCGCTTCGAGGGCGTCCTGCGCAACTGGTCCCGCTCCTGGGCACCGGGCGAGGACGGCCGGCTGCGCGACTCCGCGATCTACTCGATCACGGCCGAGGAGTGGAAGGAGCGCGGGAAGGCGTTGCAGGAGCGGGTGGGGCGGCGAGTATCTACGTCATGACCGCCTACCTCATCCTCCACGGCTGGCAGAACCACCGCCCCGAGGACCACTGGCAGCACTGGCTCGCCGACCGGCTCCGCGCACTCGGGCACGAGGTCACCTACCCGCAGCTACCGGACCCGGACGACCCCGACCTGGGGGTCTGGCTGGCCGAACTGCGCCGCCACCTTGCCGCCGACGGGCCGCAGGTCGTCGTCGCGCACAGCCTCGCCGTGCTGCTGTGGCTGCACGCCGTCGCCCGCGGGGTGGTCCGGGACGGTGACGCGGACCGGGTGCTGCTGGTCGCACCGCCGTCCGCCTCCGTCCTCGTGCGGCATCCGGAGATCGCCGAATTCGCGCCGCCCGACGGGGAGTTGACGCTTCCCGGAATCACCCGGCTGGTCGCGGGCGACGACGACCCGTACTGCCCGGAAGGCGCCCGGACCGTCTTCGGCGACCCGTTCGGCATCCCCACGGAAATCATCCCGGGCGCGGGCCACCTCGACCTGGACGCCGGGTACGGGTCCTGGCCGGCCGTACTGGAGTGGTGTCTGGGCGGGACGGCGCCGCTCACGGCTCGATGACGTCGTACTGGAGCCGGGCCTACGCCGAGTCGTTGAGCAGCCGCGCCAGGTGATGCTGACCGGCGCCCAGCAGCTCGGGCAGCGGTGCGGCGGCCTCGTACCACCGCTTCTCGTACTCCCAGCACAGCCAGCCGTCCCAGTCGTGCCGGGTCAGGACCTCCACGCACTCGGCGAGCGGCAGGACGCCCGCCCCGAGCGGCAGCGGGGTGGTGTCGTCGGCCGACGCGATGTCCTTGACCTGGACGTATCCGAGATACGGGCCCAGCGCGGCGAACGTCTCCGCCGGCTGCTCGCCGCCCAGCCAGGTGTGCATGACGTCCCACAGCGCGCCCACCTGCCGGTGCCCGACCGGGCCGAGCACGCGGAGCGCGTCCGCGCCGGTCCGGTGCGAGTCGTGGGTCTCCAGCAGGATCCGTACGCCGAGGTCGGCGCCCCACTCCGCCGCTGTACCGAGCCGCCGAGCGGCCGTGGCGTCGGCCTCCTCGACAGTCCGCTCGGAGCTGCCGCCGGGAAAGACCCGTACGAAGGGCGCACCCAAGTCCCGTGCCAGTTCCAGCAGTTCACGGATCTCCGCGAGTACGACGTCGTCGTCACCCGGCGCCGCCACCCGCGCATACCCGGCGAGGCCCAGGACTTCGACCCCGGCCGCCTTGAACTCGGCGACCACGTCGGCCCGTTGGCCGGCGTCGATACCGGGGTGCACGGGCTCCTCCGGGTGCGCGCGCAACTCGACGCCGTGATAGCCGTGCGTGACGGCGAGGTCCAGCACGTCGGCCACAGGGAGCCCGGGGACACCGAGGGTGGAGAAGGCGAGCTTCATACTCGCGACCCTACTCGTCACTCACCGGTCCCGTGCAGGTCGAGACGCCAGTCCTGGCCGACGAGGTCCTGGCCGAAGGAGCGGTGCGGCTTCTCGGCGGTGAGCACGAAACCGTGCCGCTGGTAGATACGGCGGGCGGCGCCGAGGATGTCGTTGGTCCACAGCACGAGGTCGCGGTAGCCGACGCCGCGCGCGAACTCGACGACCGCCGAGACGAGTTGATCACCGATCCGCAGCCCGCGCGCATCGGGCTCGACGAGCAGCAGCCGCAGCCGCGCGGTACCCGGGGCGTCATCGCGCACGCACATCACACACCCCACCGGCCGCCCGTCGAGCTCGGCGATCCATACCCGCTCCAGATGCGGATCGTGATCCTCCGCGAAATCGGCGACGATCCGCGCCACGAGCCCCTCGTAGTCGGCGTTGAAGTCGTACTCGGCGGCGTAGAGCGCCGCGTTGCGCTGCACGATCCACCCGAGGTCACCGGGCCCGGGCTCGCGCAGCACGACGTCCTCGGGCCGGGTGAGCGGGGGCCCGTCCGACAGGATGGTCCGTACGGTGCGCAGCGCCTCGGAGAGCCGGGGCCGGTCGGTGGCCGGCACGGTCGCGAGCAGTGCGCCGACGGATTCGTCCGCCCGCTCGGCAAGCAGGTCGGCGGTCTCCCGCCCCCGCGCGGTGAGCGTGACCTGCCGCCGCCGCGGATCCCGCTGCGAGGGCGTCCGTTCGATCAGCCCGTCCTGCTCGAACCGGTTCAGGATCCGGCTCAAGTACCCGGCGTCCAGGGACAGTTCGGAACGGAGATCGGCCGCGTCGGTGTGCGGGACGTGCGCGAGTTCGTACAGGACGCGGGACTCGGTGAGGGTGAAGGGGGCGTAGAGGTGGCGGCTGTAGTCGAGGGCGCCGATGACGTTCGTGTAGAAGCGGTTGAAGGCGCGGATGTCCTGGACGGTCATGATCGATCCCCGGTGCTCGCTCAGGGTAGTTGACTCAGTCAGAGGTATTGCGGTTCTGACGGTAGTACCGGGGAGGGGCGTCCGTCCATGGTTCTGCCCCGGAGCGGCTTACCGGGGCGCCCGGATCAGCCGATTCCCCACAGCAGTACGCCCGGTATCGCCACGAGGGCGGCGGTGCCCACCACCGTCAGGCCAAGGAGCAGGGCGGGCAGCAGGACCAGCAGGGTGAACCCGGCGTCGGCCCGCGACCGGGCGCCCTGCTTGCTGTCGGGGACGACGGTGACCGTTCTGGTCCGCGAGGGCTTCGAGCCGCGCAGCAGCGGACCGGTCAGGTACTCGGACACCTGGCCGTCCAGGCCCGTGTACCGGTACACCCAGGTGTGCAGCATCCGTCCGCTGCTGCCGGGACGCTCCTCGGACCTGACGTAGTCGGCCTCCACCTCCACACCCCGGGTGAGGGACGCCCAAGGGCCACGTGCGACCGAGGCGATGTGACCCGCCAGGTCGACACAGCCCCACCAGGCGAAGAACCCGAAGCAGCTCAGCACGGCGGCCACGAACCGGCCGGTCGCCAGGACGGCCAGGAAGTTCAGTGCGACAACTCCGAGCAGTACGCGAAAGGCCGGCTCACCGGGGGTGCGGCCGGTCGACGGAGCCGCGGTGCGCGGTTCGTCCGTCACGGGCGGGACCGCCTCCGTCGCCGGAAGGGCGGCGCGCTGCGCGAGTACGGCGCGTACGAATGTCCGGGCGGCGCGCCTGCCGCACACCAGCTCATACCCGCCAGGCCGGCCGTGGGCGCCGTCGGCGACCTCGATACGCAGCCGGACCTGTCGGGCGCCGACCGGTTCCGTGGCGGCACGGACGACGGCGAGGTACGGAACGCGGGTGACGGTGGCGCGTTCCTCCCACACGACACCCTCGGCCGTCAGCCGGGCCACGGCGTCCGGCGACCGCACGATCAGCGTCGGCGGCCCACTCCACCCCGCACTCGTCATTCCGGCTCTCCCCCGATGGCACCGGAGCGGTGCACGGGTTGATTGTTCCCCGCCGCTCCGTGGCCGTCGACGCCCTGAACTCGCAGGAACGGACGGGAAGTTCTTGCCGGAGACCGGAAGCGGTGTCGCCTCTGCGGGTGGGCGGCTCTGGGACGATCAGCCCGTGATGGCCTTTCCTGAATCCGCCGGGCGTCCCGTTCTCCTCGCGCACATGTATGTCCAGTCGACGCCGGTCGCGTACGTCATCCTGCTGGTCGTCGCCACGCCTTTGGCCCTCCCGGCCTGGTGGTACTGGGGCCGCCTGATGGTCCCGAAATGGCGTGAGAAAACACCCGAGTTGAGCAGGGACAGACCCAACGCCGTTGAAATGGCCTGCGGTTGCCACCTGCTGGCCCTCACCATGCTCGGTCTGGTGGTGTGGGGCATATGGGGCCTCGTCCTGCGATTGTGAGCGCACGAGGCATGGGGACACTCGCCGGCGGCGAGGTGCCGGCGCGGAAGTGTGACACTCCATGTCAAAGTGTCACACTTTCAAGAGGGGAGTCCCTCGGGCGGCGTCGGTGAGGTCCGCGACGCCCCCGCGACCGGCCCGCGTTACTTCCGAGGCACCCCCGAAGACCCTCGCACCATCAACTCCCCCCGGACCGTGGCGATTCCGCCCGGCGGCGGCTCCTCCCGCCCCATCGCGATCCGCCCGGCCCGCGCCCCCGCCTCCGACAACGGCAGCCGCACCGTCGTAAGAGAAGGCACCGCGTCCACGCTGAACGGCAGATCGTCGAAGCCCGCGACCGAGACGTCGTCCGGAATCCGCCGCCCCGACTCCCGCAGGGCCGCGCTCGCCCCCACCGCGACGGAGTCGTTCGCCGCGACCACGGCCGTCAACGACGGGTCGCGGCGCAGCAGTTCGAGCGTCGCCTCGTATCCGGACCGCCGGTCGTAGCGTCCGTGCACGGTCCACCGGGGATCCTCCACGATCCCGTGCGCGGCCAGCGCCTCCCGGTGGCCCTCCAGCCGGTGCCGCGTCGTGGTCCGTTCCTCGGGGCCCGCGATGTAGCCGAGCCGCCGGTGCCCGAGACCGATCAGGTGCTCGGTCAGCTCCCGCCCGCCCCCGCGGTTGTCGAAGGTCAGCGCGAACGCCCCGGTGTCCGGCGCCGGCGGGCGCCCGCACAGCACCACCCGCGTCCCGGCCTCCCCGAGCTTCCGCAGCTTCGCCGCGACGGCAGCCGCGTGCGGCGCGTTCTCCATGGCGCCACCGGTCAGTACGACGGCCGCCGCCCGCTGCCGCTGCAACAGGGTCAGATAGGTCAGCTCGCGCTCCGGGGAGCCCCCTGTGTTGCACACCACAGCGAGCCGTTCCCCGCCCGCACGTCCGCCCGGCCCCCCGATCTCCGACTGGATCGCGCTCGCCATGATCCCGAAGAAGGGGTCGGCGATGTCGTTGACCAGGATGCCGACCAGGTCGGAGGTGGCCGCCGCGAGCGCGCTCGCGGGACCGTTGAGGACGTAGTCGAGCTCGTCGACCGCGCGCAGCACCCGCTCGCGGGTGGTGGCCGCGACCGGGTAGTTGCCGTTCAGTACGCGCGACACCGTCGCGGGGGAGACCTGGGCGCGGGCCGCCACGTCCGCCAGGGTCACCGTCATGTCGTTCGTCCTCCGGTCGCGCATCTTGTCGTACGCCGTTGTGCATAGGCTGCTCAAAGGAAGCCCCCGTCCGAGCAGACGATAAGGCCATACACCCCCGTCGTTCGCCCCCTCGAACAACTCGACCCCATCACGGTCTTGTACAGACCTGTGTGCAAAGGCTAGCTTCTGCATATATAGAAAGCGCTTGCTGCGTTCTTGAAACGTATGCGGACGAAGGGAAACACGTGACACGCAAGACGGTGCGTATCGCCATGAACGGCGTGACCGGGCGCATGGGCTACCGACAGCACCTCGTCCGCTCGATCCTCGCACTTCGCGAGCAGGGTGGTCTAGACCTCGGTGACGGAACCGTGCTGTGGCCGGAACCGATCCTCGTCGGCCGCCGCGAGCACGCGCTGAAGGCGCTTGCCGAGCAACACGGGCTGGACCCCGCAAACGTCTCCACGGACGTCGACGCGGTCCTCGCCGACCCGACCGTCGAGATCTACTTCGACGCCCAGGTCACCTCGGCCCGCGAGGAGGCGCTCAAGAAGGCCATCGCGGCCGGGAAGCACATCTACACCGAGAAGCCGACGGCCACCGACTTCGAGGGCGCGCTGGAACTGGCCCGCCTCGCCGACGCCGCCGGCATCAAGCACGGCGTCGTCCAGGACAAGCTGTTCCTCCCGGGCCTGCTCAAGCTCAAGCGGCTCATCGACGGCGGCTTCTTCGGCCGGATCCTGTCCATCCGGGGCGAGTTCGGCTACTGGGTCTTCGAGGGCGACTGGCAGAGTGCCCAGCGCCCGTCGTGGAACTATCGCGCCGAGGACGGTGGCGGCATCGTCGTCGACATGTTCCCGCACTGGGAGTACGTCCTGCACGAGCTGTTCGGCCGCGTGAAGTCCGTCCAGGCCATCGCCACTACCCACATCCCGCAGCGCTGGGACGAGAACGGCAAGCCCTACGACGCCACCGCCGACGACGCCGCCTACGGCATCTTCGAACTCGACAGCGGAGCCATCGCCCAGATCAACTCCTCCTGGGCCGTCCGCGTCAACCGCGACGAACTCGTCGAGTTCCAGGTCGACGGCACGGAAGGCTCGGCGGTCGCAGGCCTCCGCAACTGCCGTGCCCAGCACCGCAGTTCCACCCCCAAGCCGGTCTGGAACCCGGACCTCCCCGCCACCGAGGTCTTCCGCGACCAGTGGCAGGAAGTCCCCGACAACACCGACTTCGACAACGGCTTCAAGGCCCAGTGGGAGCTGTTCCTCCGCCACGTCTACGCCGACGCCCCCTACCACTGGGACCTGCTGGCCGGCGCCCGTGGTGTCCAACTCGCCGAGCTGGGCCTGAAGTCGTCCGCCGAGGGCCGCCGTTTCGACGTACCGGAGATCGCCCTGTGACCATCCAACTCCCGGACAGCAGCGGGGTCCTGAGGGCGTACGAGCCCCGCCAGGAACCCCTCGCCGTCACCTCCGGCACCCCCTTCACCTCTCGTACGGTGTTCTCGGCGGCGCACGTCGTCGCCGACCCCTTCGCCGACACGAGCCCCGACTCGCCCGCCGCCGTCGACTGGGACGCCACCCTCGCCTTCCGCCGCCACCTCTGGTCCCACGGGCTCGGGGTCGCCGAGGCGATGGACACCGCCCAGCGCGGCATGGGCCTGGACTGGGCGGGCGCGGCCGAGCTGATCCGCCGTTCGGCCGCCGAAGCCAAGGCAGTCGGCGGTCGTATCGCCTGCGGGGTCGGCACCGACCAGCTCACCGGACCGGCATCCCTGGCCGACGTACAGGCCGCGTACGAGGAGCAGTTGGCCCTCGTGGAGGAGTCGGGCGCGCAGGCCATCCTGATGGCGTCCCGCGCGCTCGCGGCCGTGGCGAAGGGCCCCGAGGACTACCTTGAGGTCTACGGCCACCTGCTCCGCCAGGTCACCGAGCCCGTCGTCCTGCACTGGCTCGGCCCGATGTTCGACCCGGCGCTGGAGGGCTACTGGGGCTCGTCCGACCTGGACGCGGCCACCGACACGTTTCTCGAAGTCATCGCGGCCCACCTCGACAAGGTGGACGGCATCAAGGTGTCGCTCCTGGAGGCTCAGCGGGAGATCGACATCCGGCGCCGACTGCCGCAGGGCGTCCGCTGCTACACCGGCGACGACTTCAACTACCCCGAGCTGATCGCGGGCGACGACCAGGGCTTCAGCCACGCCCTGCTCGGCATCTTCGACCCGCTCGGCCCGCTGGCGGCGGAGGCGGTCCGCGTCCTGGACACCGGGAACACGGCCGGTTTCCGTGAACTCCTCGACCCCACCGTCGAGTTGTCCCGTCACCTCTTCCAGACCCCCACCCGCTTCTACAAGACGGGCGTGGTGTTCCTGGCCTGGCTCGCGGGCCACCAGGCGCACTTCACGATGGTCGGCGGCCTCCAATCGGCCCGTTCCCTCCCGCACTTCGCCCGCGCCTACCAACTCGCCGACGGCCTGGGCCTGTTCCCCGACCCGAAGCTCGCGGAGGAACGGATGAAGAACCTGCTCGCCCTGTACGGAGTGACCCAGTGAGCAATCCGGATCTGTCGCGCTTCTCCATCAACCAGATGACGGTGAAGCAGCTGAGCATGCCCGAACTGGTGGACGCCTGCCTGGAGTTGGGCGTCCCGGGCGTCGGACTCTGGCGTGAGCCGGTCCAGTCGTACGGCCTGGAGGCCACCGCGAAGCTGGTCCGCGACGCGGGGCTCACGGTGACAACGTTGTGCAGGGGCGGCTTCTTCACGGCGATCGACCCGGCCGAGCGCGCCCGTGCCCTGGACGACAACCGCCGGGCCGTCGACGAGGCGGCCACGCTCGGCACGGACACCCTCGTGCTCGTGTCCGGCGGTCTGCCGGCCGGCTCCAAGGACCTGCACGGCGCGCGGGAGCGGATCGCCGACGCGCTGGGCGAGTTGGGGCCTTACGCCGAGGAGCGGGGCGTACGGCTGGCGATCGAGCCGCTGCACCCCATGTTCGCCTCCGACCGCTGTGTGGTCTCGACGCTCACCCAGGCCCTCGACCTGGCCGAGCGCTTCCCCGCCCAGCAGGTCGGCGTCACGGTCGACACGTACCACATCTGGTGGGACGACCAGGCCCCGGCGCAGATCGCCCGGGCGGGCGCGGGCGGCCGTATCCACACCTTCCAACTCGCCGACTGGACCACACCGTTGCCCGAGGGCGTCCTCAACGGCCGCGGGCAGATCGGGGACGGCGCGATCGACATGCGGGAGTGGAAGTCGTACGTCGAGGCCGCCGGATACACCGGCCCCATCGAGGTCGAACTGTTCAACGACGGCCTGTGGGCACGGGACGGACGCGAGGTCCTGGCGGAAACGGCGGCGCGCTTCGTGGAGCACGTGCTCCCATAGGTCCGTGAGCGACGCGAACACGTCACCGGGCCCGCTGGAACGGGCGGACGCACGCTGGGACTCCCTGACGGGGGCGTCCGCCCAACCGGTGATCGTTCTGGAACGGGTCGCCCGCGCGGCCGGCCGGACGAACTGGTTCGCCTGCCGGACGGCCGCCGAGTACGCGGAGATCGAGCCCGGGTTCCTCCCGGGCAGCAAGGTCAGCGCCTACTTCGACGGCCGTCTGTCATTCCACCGCTACGACGACTCGGTGCGCGCCGAGATCCTCCGCATCGCGCGCCGGGACCACGACTGCGTGGTGGCCGTCCTCGGGGCGGCCCCTCCGCGGTTGGAGGTGGAGTTCATCGCGGGCGCAGGTGAACTCGACGAGTTCGAAGAGACCCTGGGCGACCTGTCGGAGGTCTGCTTCGGCGCCTACCCCGGGGACGACAACGACGGCATGAACGCCCTCACCTGGACGGTCCCGGACGCGGACGGCGTCGTACGGACGCATCCGCACTGAGGGTTCGGCGCCGGAATGTGAGAGTCGCCTTCACACAGGTCTCCTTAATAAATGCAGATCACGGCGTGTGTATTGGCCACAATTCCTGTGACCGACCTGTCAATTCGCCTTTTTCGGAGCCTTCTGGAACCGCATCTCCCCAGGTCGTGTCTATAGGATCGTGCTCGCCGCGGGGCCGGGAGAAATCCCGGAAGCGCGGCCTTCCGGGCTTTCTCGCGTATGAGAGAAGCCTGAGAGGTGCATAAGAGAAGAAATTCGAGAAACGAAAACAAGGAGTTATCTGTGAACGTGCGTATCGCTGCCGTCTCCCTGGCCTCCGCGGCGCTCGTCGCCGTCGGCACCACCGCCGCCGTCGCCGCCCCGGCGCCGAGCATCACGCTCAAGGCCAACCACGCCACCGTGAAGCTCGGCGACGTGGTCACCTTCACCGGCAAGACCGCCCGTCTGAAGGAGGGCAGCAAGGTGACGCTCCAGGTCAAGTCGGGCGCGACCTGGAAGTCCCTGCCCGTGACCGCCAAGGTCAACCACAGCGCCTACAAGCTGACCGACAAGTTCCAGAAGAAGGGCGTCCAGGTCCTGCGCGTCAAGGACGGCGCCGCCGTGTCCAAGGGCGTCTCGGTCACCGTCCGCTGACGCCGGCCGCCCCGCACTGACACACCCCTGAGCCCTGCCCCACCCCGTTCGATCCGGGGTGGGGCAGGAGGTCAGGAGTATGCCGTACCCGCCCGCCCTACTTCTTCGCCGCCCGCTTCGTGAGCACCGTCAGCACCACCGGGATCAGCATCTCGACGACCCGGGTGACGGTCGCCGGCGGCAGCCCCGTCTTCTTGGCCACCGCGTTCGCCACCGGCTTGGCCGCCTTGGCCAGTACCCCGGCCATGAGCCCGCCGGTCGCGAAACCGCCCAGCGTGGCCACGCCCTGAAGGGGAGCCTCCTGAGGCGTCTCGACGGCCGCCGCCTCGCCGGACAGCGCCGAGACCGTCGTACCGACGACCTCCCGCGCACCCGTCTCGTCCGTGCCCAGCAGCCCCGCGATCTCCTGGACCTTGTCGCCGCCCAGCTCGTCGAGGACATCGTCCTTGAAGGTCGTAGCAGAGTCTTCGCTCATGCCTGGAACGCTACGTCCGCCCCGATTCGTCGGCACCCGGAAGCCGACTGGAAGCCGTCCGGAAGCCGTTTTGAAAAATTCTCAAGACGTCGTACAACCCTCCCCGCAGTCCGCGGGTCGTACTTGGCATCAGGACTCTTGGAGGGGGATCTGGGGGGATCGCGGGGGTTCTGATAGTGGAGGGGAAAACCCGAGGGGGCTTGGTCGACGGACCCGGCCCCCTCGAATTTTGTCCGGCGAGGGCGTCGTGGCCGGGAATCCGTGCGCCCGCTGTGAGTCCGATGTGACGCAACGGAGCGGCTGAATCGGTATGTTGCCCCCGTGACGGCGGTCGCCCACGCTCCATCCTGTGCTGCGGATCCACTTCACACCCGAGGACCTGACCCGCCTCCACCTCGCGAACGCCCCCGACCCGCTCTGGGAGATCGCCTGCAGCCTGCACCGGCTGCAGACCACCCAGGGCCGCTGGGCCTACGCCGACTGGCACCACGGCACCCGCGCCACCCTCACCGGCACCCCGCTCGGCGCGGCCGTACGCCGACTGCTCCTCCCGCTGCTGCCGCGGGCGCCCTACATGCCCGACTTCCTCACCCCCGCCGAGTCGGCCGACGGCCTGGACCGCGGACTCGCGGCGGTCGTCGACGTCCCGCCCGCCCGTGTCGCCCAGGAGCTGGACCTGCTGCGCAGTTCGAGCGGCGCCCCCGCCTGGGCCGCGCGTCTGGTGGAGCGCCCGGCCCGCGAGGAACTGGCCAAGGTCCTGCGCGCCTACCACGACGCCGTCATCGCACCCCACCAGGACCGCATCCACGCGGAGCTCACCGGCGAACGCGCCCTGCGCGCCCACGAGGTCCTCGACACCGGCGTCGACGGACTGCTCTCCGGCCTCTCACCGTCCATGCGCTGGCACCCGCCGGTGCTCCACATCGACTACGTCGAGGACCGGGACCTGTATCTCACCGGCCGCGGACTGCGCCTGGTCCCCACCTACTTCTGCTGGCAGTCGCCGGTCTCCATGGCCGACCCGGAGCTGCCGCCCATGCTGATCTACCCCCTGCACCACAAACGGCCGCCCGACCCCGTCCGCCCCGCCGACGCCTCCCTCGCCGCGCTGCTTGGCCGCACCCGGGCGGCGGCGCTGCGAGGTCTCGCGTCCGGCGCGACCACCTCGGAACTGGCACGCGACCTGGGCATCTCGCCCGCCACCGCGACCCACCACACCACGGTCCTGCGCGACTCCGGTCTGACCACCAGCCATCGCGTCGGCAACACCGTGCTGCACACCCTCACGCCGCTGGGCGCGGCACTGCTGCGCCGACCGGTTCCCACGGCGCCCGTCGAGTCGTAGTCCCGGGCGGTCGCTGTCCCGGGCAGTCGCTTTCGCGTCACCCGACCCCTTCGCGCACGCGGTACCACCCGTTTCCTTCGCCCCAACCGCCGCACAGGCACTGGCGGAGCAACGGCCTCCGCCACCCGGCCTGCGACTTTCGAGCCAGTTCGAAGGTGGTCGTCCGCACCAGGCCCGCGCTGCCAACGTGTCCGGCGAAGCACCGGCGGGACATCGACCCCTCCCGTCCGTGACCACCGCTGAAGGGGGAACCCCATGAAGAACGCCATCGCGGCGGGCGCACTCGCGCTCGTCGCCGCGGGCAGCTGTCTGGTCCTCGCACCGGCCGCGTCAGCCGCGCCGGACGCGTGCGTGACGAGCACCCTGACCACTGGATCGCGCGAGGGCGTCGGCACCCAGGTGCGGAAGTCGTCGACCAGCAGTTGCAGCGACCTCAACCTGGTGTACACCGACGACAAGACGGTCTACGCCAACGACGGCTACGCCGGCCGTCTCTACCACACGTCCACCAGCTCCTGGAAAACGTGCGACGCGGGGTACATCTGGCTCTTCGACGGCACCTACCCCGTCAACTCCGAGCTGCTGTGCACCAGCGTCTCCGACAACACGCTGTTCACGGTGGCCAGTGCCGCGAACGGCGGCGACACCGTCAAGGTCGTCCACTGACCCCGATCCCGCATCCGCCGGGGGGCCGTCCGACGCGGACGGCCCCCCGGTCGGCGGGAGGAGAGGAGTGCCCCGGATGTTCCGGAGCCCGGTTCTGGTGCGTGCGGCCCTCGCGGCGGCCGTCGCCCTGCTCGTCACGGCGTGTTCCGCCCAAGTCGCCGATGTCGCCGGCCAGTCGTCCGGCACCCGGGCCGCCCCCGTGACCCCGGCCCGCCTCGGCCGCACCCTGCCGGACGACCCCGTGCGCATGGTCCTGCCGGCCACCGGGGCCGAGACCCGCTGGACCCAGGGTTTGTACGTGTTCGGGCAGGAGGTGACCCGTGCGGCTGCCTCCGACTGCGCGCGCAGGGGCGGATTCGCGCTGCCCCAGGAGATCCCCCTCGCGTTCATCCGCTTCTTCGCCCTCCCCGACCTGGACTTCATCGCCCGGCACGGGCTGAGCACCAGCGCGGACATCCCCGCCACCGTTCCCGGCCCCTCCACGGTCCGCGCCGGCACCGCGGCCGAGGTGAGCGGCTGCCGGGCCGAGGGCGTGAAGGCGGCGGCCGTACTGAGTGACATCTACCTGCCGGTCGAACAGCGGTGGTTCGGTCAACTCGGTTCCCTGGACGACGATCCAGCCATCGTCCGGGCCCAACGGGGGCTGTCCGGCTGTCTGTCCGGGCGTGGTGTCCGAGCCCGCGACGAGAAGACCTTCATGGCGGTGGCGGACGCCCGCCAGAACTCCGCCACCGCGGCCGAACTCCCTGCCACGGAACGTGAGTTGGGCCGCATCTACGCCACCTGCATGCGCCCTGTCGAGGCCGCCCGCGCGCCCGCCCGCCTCCGCCTGCGCACCGGCTTCCTCGCGGAACACCCCGCCGAGATCCGCACGCTCCGCACGAAACTCCTCCCGGCCGTGCACCGCGCCGAGCGACGGTACGGGCTGACCCTGGTGTTCCCGGAACCCTGACCGGCCCTGACCGGGACCCTCGGATTCAAAAGTGTGACGCATTCGCCCGAACTGTCACACTTCTAGAAGAACACCCCGCACCGCAACAGCACATTGGCGTACGGCCGCGCCTCGCCCGTCCGTACGACCAGCCGCGCACCCGCCGACAGCTCCTTGAGCCGCTCGTGGGACACGAGGTCCAGGTCGGGGAAGCGGGCGTCGAGCAGGGCGGTGGCGGCCCGGTTCGCGCCGCGCACCTCGCTCGCCGCC
>NZ_JAWOAI010000040.1:0-33049 GCF_033194735.1 Streptomyces sp. W16 | reverse complement strand
CGGCCGCAGCCCGGCGTGCAGCACCGCCTGGGCAGCGCCGCAGAACGTCACGTCCGGCACGAGGACCGCGCCACCGGGCGGCAGCCGCAGTGCACGCAGCGCGAGTTCCAGGGCCGCCGTGCACGAACTCACCGCGACCGCGTGCCCGGCGCCGACGTACGCCGCGAACTCGTGCTCGAAGAGTTCCGTCTCCGGGCCCGTGGTCACCCAGCCGGAAGCGAGCACACGCTGCGCCGCCCGTCGGGCCTCAGGGCTGATCCGAGTCACGGCGAAGGGCACGTCCGGCTCTCCGGCGTGCACGGCGGCCAGGGACACTCCGTCGACGCCGGGCCGGGCGTGACCGACCGGTTCCTGCCGGGGCCTCATCCGGTGGACTGTCATGGCTCGCTCCCCGGTTCCGCGCTGCTGGGGGCGTGACGACGTGCGGGGCAGTCCACACTGCCGTACGTCCGAATGGCGTATATTTACACCGTATACGTACACCTTGCTCCCGTAGGTGCATAGAGTCAACACGAGTGGCACCGGCACGGAACACCAGGTGGAGGCGGGGCATGGCCAAGGAGCGGGCGAGCGCACAGAACAAGGACGACCGGGCCGGGGCGGGTCCGGCGCGCCGGGCCGGCGACCGCGGCCGGTACGGCCGGCTGAGCCGGGAGCGGGTACTGGCCAGCGCCCTGGAGCTGGTCGACCGGGAGGGCCTGTCGGCGCTGAGCATGCGGCGGCTGGGTGCCGAGCTCGGTGTCGAGGCGATGGCGCTGTACCGGTATGCGGCGAGCAAGGACGCCCTGCTGGACGGTTTGGTCGAAGCGCTCTACCTGGAGCTGCAGGAACGCCTCGCCACCGGTGCCGAGGCGCCGAAATGGCGCACCGAGTTGCACCGGATCGCGCTGGCTACGTACGACGTGTGCATGGCCCATCCCCAGGTGGTGCCGCTGCTTGCCACCCGCATGCTGGCCGTTCCGCTGGCCCGGCGCCCGCCGGCCGTGCTGCGGCAGCACGAGAGGGTGATCGCCCTGCTGCGGGACGCCGGGTTCGGCGAGACCCGGTCCGCCGCCGTCTTCCGCGCCTTCACCGCCTGGGTGCTGGGCTATGTGTCGATGGAACTGCAGGCCATGGTCGACAGCCCGGAGGAACAGGATCCCTCGTTCCGTCTCGGCCTGCACCGAATGCCGCCGCAGGAACTCCCCCGGCTGCGGGAGACCGCCGGCGCACTCGCCGAACGGGGAGGACCGAAGGGCCTGACGGACGGGCTGGACGCTCTGCTCGACCGGTTCACCAAGTGACAAGGGCCGCCCACCGGGCCGGAGTTCAGCGCAGGTCGGCGGCGCGCTCCGGACTCTCGTCGAGGAAGCCGCCCGACTGGTGCTGCCACAGCTTCGCGTAGGCGCCCTCGGCCGCCAACAGCTCCTGGTGCGTGCCCTGTTCGATGATCCGGCCGCGGTCGAGGACCACGAGCCGGTCCATGCCGGCGACCGTGCTCAGCCGGTGCGCGACGACGAGTGCCGTCCGCCCCTCCATGAGCCGCCACAGCGCCTCCTGGACGAGGACCTCGCTCTCGGAGTCGAGGGCGCTGGTGGCCTCGTCGAGCAGCAGGATCGGGGCGTCACGCAGGATCGCCCGGGCCAGGGCGACGCGCTGGCGCTGTCCCCCGGAGAGCTTGATCCCGCGCTCCCCCACCATCGTGTCGAAGCCTTCCGGCAGCGCGTCGGCGAACTCGGTGACGTGCGCCGCCTCGGCCGCCCGGCGGACCTCGGCCTCGGTGGCGTCGGGCCGGGCGAACGCGATGTTCTCCCGCAGGGTGCGGTGGAACATCGCCGGGTCCTGCGGTACGTAGGCGATCAGGCCGCGCAGGTCGGCCTGGCGCAGCCTGCTGATGTCCTGACCGCCGATCAGGATGCGGCCGGAGTCGATGTCCGTCATCCGCAGCAGCAGCCGGCTGAGCGTGGTCTTGCCGCCGCCGGACCGGCCCACGAGGCCGATCTTCGTCCCGCTGGGCACGGCCAGTTCGAGCCCGTCGAAGAGGGTGTCGGCGCCCGCGTGGGCGAAGGTCACGTTCTCGAAGCGGACGTCGGCGGCGCGGGAGAGCAGCGGTTCCGGAGTGTCCGGGTCGAGCACGGTGGGCGAGGCCAGCAGCAGTTCGGTGAACTGGGCGGCCTCGGTCATCGAGCTTTCCAGCCGCCGGTAGATCTGGTTGAACTCGAACATGATCCGGGTCGCGTTGGAGTAGTACGTGAAGGCGACCACGACCGCCTCGACACCGTGCTCGCCCCCGCCGAGCGCCACCGCGAGAAGCAGGCCAAGTGCGTTGGTGAGTACGGAGAGTGGCGCGACGAGGGTGTCGATGCGCAGGTTGCCGTAGTCCCAGGAGCGGAGCGTGAGCCGCCTCGACAGTGCGACGCGGGAGCGGTGTTCGGCGGCCTCGCGTTCCTCGGCGGCGAACGCGCGGACCGTGTCCATGTTCATCAGGCTGTCGGCGACATGGCCGGACACCCGGGCGATGGCCTCCTCGCGCTGGTCGACGAGTGCCTGACGGCGCCGGATGAGGGGTGCCACGACCAGGGCGGTGAGCGCGATCATCACCAACAGCCCTACGACGAGCAGCGGTTCGTAGCGCCACAGCACGACCGAGCCGAACAGCAGCGGCACCAGGCTGCCGACGACCTGGAAGGTCATCGTGTCGACGAACTCCTCGAAGCGGGAGGCGAAGCTCAGCACCCGCTTGGTCAGGGATCCGGCGAAGTTCTCGTGGAAGAACGCGGCGTCCTTGGCGAACAGTTCGTCCATGCCGATCACATACAGGTGCTCGATGCCGAGCGCGTCCAGCCGGTTCAGACAGTGCAGCCCGAGCCGCCACAACACCTCTGCGAACAGCAGGACTCCGGCGAATCCGAGGACGTACGGCAGTGTCGTGCCGACGCTGATGCCCGCGTCGCCGGCGATACGGCCGACGAGCTTGGCGACGATCAGCGGCGCGATGTAGTTGATGCCGATGTTGCCCACCGCGGGCAGCAGTGTGGCGGGCGCGGTCCACCGGCGGAGCCGGGCCAACTCCCGGCCGTAGTAACGAAGAGCGAGCAACACCGAGCCCCTGCGCGACCCGGCCTCGCGCGATTCAGGCGATCCCATCTTCCACCCCGTGAAGTCGTACGGCAGCCCGGTGAAAGGGCAGGCCGGAAGTGGCAGTGTCCCGCGCCGACGCCCGTGCGGTCCAAGCGTTTTTCCCCCAACAGCTGTGATGCGCACGGGGTTCGCGGGCCCTACGGTGACACCATGGCGACCGATGCACCGAGTGGGCCGATGCGGCTTCCCGACATGCCGTTGCACGATCCGTTCGTCGTCGCCGACGACGCGACCCGCACCTATCACCTCTATACGTCCAACGACCCTTCGGTGTCGGGCGTGGAGGGCGTCGGTACGATGGTCTACCGCAGCCGTGACCTGCACGACTGGACGCGCCCCAAAGTGGTTTTCCTGGCGACGGAACAGACCAAGCTGTGGGCGAGCGACGGTGGTTGGGCACCGGAGGTGCACGCATGGGACGGCAGGTACCACCTGTTCACCACGCTGCACGACGAGAACAGCCCGCTCGCGGTGCCACCGACCGGCCGGTGGGGAACGCCGTTCCAGCTCGCGAACCACCGGCGCGGCACCATCACGGCCGTGTCCGATTCCCTGCTGGGCCCCTTCACTTCGGTCGACCCCGCGCGCCCCACCCCGCCCGAACACCTCATGACCCTGGACGGCACGCTGTACGTCGACCCGTCCGGGCAGCCGTGGATGGTGTACGCGCACGAGTGGCTGCAGACCGTGGACGGCACGATGGAGGCGATCCGGCTGGCCCCGGACCTGACCGGGACGATCGGAGACCCCGTCTTCCTCTTCAAGGCCTCGGACGCGCCCTGGATCGGCGAGGAGATCCCCGCCGGTGTACCGCACCAACTCCCGCCCTACGTCACGGACGGACCACAGTTGTACCGCACCCCCGACGGGTCGCTGCTCATGCTGTGGTCGACGTACGAGAAGAACGTGCTCGGCGCGGACGGCACCCTCACCGGTGGCTACGTCCAGACCTGCGCCGTCTCCAAGTCCGGGGAGATCAAGGGGCCTTGGCAGCAACAGCGACCGCTGCTCCGGAACGACAGCGGTCACGGCATGCTGTTCCACACGTTCGAGGGGCAGTTGACGATGATCCTCCACCGCCCGTTCGAGAACGCGCGCGGCAAGCTGTACGAGATGGAGATCGTCGGCCACGAACTGCGGGTGCTGCGGCAGCGCGTCGACCTGGACGGTGGCGGATGACACGGAGGCCGTTCCTCGCTACTGCTTGACCGCGCCCGCCAGCCCGTTGATGAAGAACCGCTGCAGCACGACGAAGATCAGGACGATGGGCAGCAGCGTGATGACCGACCCCGCGCACACCAGGGTCCACGCGGTGGAGTTCTGGCCGATGAAGTTGAACATGCCCACCGACAGGGTGTGCAGTTCGGGGCGGGAGAGGGTGAAGACCAGCGGGATGAAGAAGCTGTTCCAGGCGTTGATGCAGGCGAACAGGCCGACGGTCGCCAGCATCGGTCCGGACAGCGGGAGCATGATCCGCCAGAAGATCTGGTGGAAGTTCGCGCCGTCCACGCGGGCCGCGTCCTCAAGGCCCCGGTCGATCGTCGTGAAGTAGCCCATGAAGAGGAAGGTCCCGAAGACCATCCCGCCCGCCGACTGGACGATGACCACCGACCAGAGGGTGTTGAGGAGATGGAGCCGCTGGATCAGGTCGAAGACGGGGATGATCGTGTAGCCGTGCGGCAGGAAGAGCGTCACCCCGACCAGGCCCAGCCAGATCTTCTTGCCGGGGAAGTCGGTGCGGGCCAGGACGTAGCCCGCCATGGAGGTGGCGAGCAGCGTCACGATGACCGTGCCGGTCGCGAACAGGACCGTGTTGACGAAGAACCGGCTGAAGTCCGCCTGTGTCCAGGCCTCGCTGTAGTTGGACCAGTGGAACTCGGACGGGATCGGGTTGAGCCCGCCGGAGAAGAAGCCGTCGGTGCTCTTGAGCGAACTGCCGAGCGCCCACAGGAACGGGTAGAGCCAGATGAGGCCGCCGCCGAGCAGTGCGAGGTAGAGCAGCCCGCGTCGGCCTTGGCGCAGGCTCAACCACGTTCGCGGGCGAGGACGTTGGGACAGTGTGGACATCGACGTGACCCTTTACTGGTTGGCGGCCGTGCGCCGTCGGCTGATCCCGCGCAGGGCGAGGACCTGCAGCGCGGAGAAGACGATGAGCAGCAGCCCGTAGAGGAACGAGGCGGCGGAGGCCAGGCCGATGTCGGGCTGGGCGGCGGCGCCGGCCGAGCCGCCGAAGGCCAGGTGGTAGATGTAGGTGTTGACGACCTCGGTGGCGAAGTACGGGCCGCCGCCGGTGAGGACCTGCACCAGGTCGAAGACCTGGAAGCTGCCGATGAAGGCCAACACCACGATGACGACGCCGACTTGGCGCAGCATCGGAATGGTGATGCGGAAGAAGGACTGCACCGGACCGCAGCCGTCGAGCTTCGCCGCCTCGTACAACTCGGCCGGGATGGTCTGCAGTCCGGCGAGGAAGTAGACGAGGTTGTAACCGAGGGTGTGCCAGATGCCGATCGCGATGATCACGGCCAGGGCGGTGTGCGGGTCGCCGAGCCAGTCGATGTGCCCGTCGGTCATTCCGGTCTTGGCGAGCAGACTCCCCGCCGAGTCACCGAAGTTGGCGAGCATGAGCTGGATGACGACTCCGACGACCGCGGCCGAGGTGACGACCGGGATGAAGTAGACGGTCCGGAAGAACAGCGCGAACTTGAGCTTCGGGTTGTTCAGCACCAGCGCGAGCGCCAAGGCCAGGAGGAGTTGCACCGGGACGAGCACGAAGGCGTAGACGAAGGTGTGCCCGACCGCGCCCCAGAAGATGCTGTCGTGCAGGATCTGCCGGAAGTTGGCCAGGCCCACGTAGTCACCGGGCGCGCCGATGCCGTTCCAGCGGTAGAAGGTGTAGCCGAAGGAGGCGAAGATCGGGTACACCACAAAGGCCAGCAGGAGTACGGCCATTGGGGCGAGATAGAGGTACGACCACTTGGCGGCGCGGATGCGGCGGCCGAGGCCGGGGTGGGCGGCGGCGGGTGGTGGCGTCGGGGACGCTCGCCTGCGCTCGCAGGTGTCGAGGAGTGACATGGTGACGGCTCACGCCTTCTTCTTCGTGGTGTACGGCTTGGTCGGGTCCCAGTCCGCGAAGACGTAGTCGGACATGCTGACCTTCTTGCCCTGCTTGGCCACCGCGGCGACCGCTTCGGACTGGAGCTGGAACTTCTTGTCGGCGAGGCTGGTCAACGCACCCTGGATGTCCTTGATTTGACCGGTGTAGATACCGGTCACCACATCGCTGATGTCCGGCTTGGGGACGCTGGGCGCGACGCCTGCCAGTTCCGGGTTGCGTACGAGGGGCACCGGACCGCGCAGCACCTGCTCGGTCATGCCGATGAAGGCGGCGAAGGGCTTGGAGTCGATACCGTCCGGGTTGTTGTTCGCGGGGTGGGCCGAGACACCGTTGAGGTCCTCGACCCAGCGTCGTCCGGCGGCGGGGGACGTCAGCGCGTCGAGCCACTGGAACGCCTCGTGGGCCTTCTTGCTCTTGGCGGAGACCGCGGCGAAGGTGCCGTTGCCGACCGGGTCGGCGTAGTAGTAGCCCTTCGGTGTCGTGGTGGGCGAGGGCAGGGTGACCAGGCTGTAGTCGGTGAACTTGTGCTGGGTCCACTCGGGTTGGTTCCACACGCCCCCGACGGTCATGCCGAACTTGCCGCGCTCGAAGAACGCGCGGGCCGCTTCGTCGGACAGGCTCACGGAGTTGGGGTGGAAGAAGCCGCGCTTCTTCCATTCGACGAACAGCTCCAGGAAGTCGGAGTACGCACGGTCGGTGCCGAACGTCCACTTGCCGACGCGGTAGTCCATGCCGGTGCCGGGCACGGTGGGGGCGCCGCCCGGTGCGCCGGCGCCGCGCACGAACAGGTCCAGCCACCAGGCGAGGACACCGATGCCGTCGGCGTTGCCGAAGCCGAGGCCGTACGACTTGCCGCCGCTCTTCTTGGTGATCGTCTGGGCCGCGCTGGTGACTTCGTCCCAGGTGCGGGGCAGCTTCACGCTCCCGTCGGGGTTCGTCAGCCCGGCGGACTTGAAGACGCCGTGGTGGACGTAGAGCTGCAGCTGCGGGCCCGAGCCCTTGAGCGGGGCCGAATAGACCTTGCCGTCAAAGACGTTGGCGCCTTCCAGGAAGGTGCCCTCGGGAAAGCGCGACTGCCATGCCGGGGTCGCCCACTCGTCGAGCGGGTGCAGCCAGCCCTTGGCGACCTGCTCGGCGACGCTGGGGACCTGCGGGATCATGAAGACGTCCGGCGGGTTGCCGCTGCGGTTGGCGAGCGCGACCAAGTCCGGGTACTTGGCGTTCTGTTGGGTGGTCTTCTTGACCCCGACCCCGCTGTGGCCCTTCTCGAAGAGCTCGATCTCCTTGTCGACCCAGGGGGCTTGGGTGACGTACCAGTCCCAGTAGGTGAGCGCGTCCGCCGACGAGGAGGGGGAGCCGGAGCCGCACGCGCTCAGGCCGCCGCCCAGGGCGAGGGTGCCGGCGCCGAGTGCGGCGGTGCGCAGGAGGCCGCGTCTTGAGACGTTCGACGAAGTCATCTGGTGTTCCTCCGAGGCATGTAACGTTCACTTAACCGGTTACAGGAACTGGGACGTTATGGGGACGACTCACAGCCGTCAAGAGGTTTGACAATGCTGGGGAAACTCCGACAGGCACCTGCACCCGGGCCGTAGAGAATCCCTCGCCAGTTGTGTAACTTTTTCATCGGTGTTACTTACATCGGCTGTTCACCGTGGCGAGGAGAAGCAGAGCATGGCTCAAGGTCGGGGTTCCGCAGGTCGGGCGACGATCCGTGACGTGGCATCGCGTGCGGGCGTGTCCGTCGCCACCGTCTCGCGGATTCTCAGCGGGGCGTACACCGCTCCCCCGGCGACGCACGAGCGGGTCATGCAGGCCGTGCAGGACCTCGACTACGTGGTCAACGCCAACGCCCGTTCCCTGAACACCGCTTCGGGGATGGTGGCGATGGTGGTCAACGACATCACCTCGCCGTTCTTCATGAACGTCGCCTCCGGAGTGGAGGAACAGGCCGTCGCCGACGGCCGGGTCTGCCTCGTCTGTTCCACCCAGGGCGTCCCGGAGCGCGAGCTGTCGGTGATCGACCTGATGCGCCAGCGCGGCGCGGAGGCGGTCATTCTGGTCGGCGGCATGGCCGAGACCGAGGAGCACCTCGCCCAACTCACGGCCGCCGCCGAGGGGTTGGACCGGGCGGGCGCCCGCTTGGTGCTCTGCGCCCGGCCGTGGAAGGGCGGCGCCAAGGCGCCGGTGGACGTGGTGGAGTGCGACATGGAGAGCGGCGCCTTCGCCGCCACCAGCCACCTGCTCTCCGCCGGTCACACCCGGGTCGCCCACCTGGCGGGCCCGCACGAGTTCAGCGTGGCGGGCCAGCGCCTCGAAGGGTACGAACGAGCCCTGCGCGCACACGGCGTCAAGCCCGACCCGGCGCTCGTCGCCGAGAGCGACATGACCCGCGAGTCCGGCTACGAGGCGGCCTGCCGCCTCCTGACCGACACCGACGCCACCGCGATCTTCTGCGCCAGCGACATGAGCGCCGCCGGTGCCATCGCCGCCGCCCGCGACCTGGGCCGTTCGGTCCCCGACGACCTCTCCGTGGTCGGCTTCGACGACATCCCGCTCGCCGAGGACCTCTACCCCCGGCTGACCACGGTGCACGTCCCCCAGCAGGAGCTCGGCCGCTCCGCGACCCGCCTCGCCCTGCACCGCCGCCCCATGGATCCGCCGAGCCGCCGTGTGGTGCTCGGCTCGCACGTCGTCGTACGGCAGTCGGTGGCGCCCCCGGCCCGCCTCAACACCCTTGGAAAGGTGGACAGTTGATACCGGAGGACCGGCTCCTCTCCCCGTACACCGGCTGGACGCGCACGCACTGGGAGGCGCTGGCCGACGCGCAGTTGACCGCCGTCCGCCCCTACGCCACCGACCGGCACGCTCTGCTCCACCTGCCCGGCCCCGCCAGCCGCAACGGCCAACACAGCGACGGCCTCGAAGGCTTCGCCCGCACCTTCCTGCTCGCCGGCTTCCGCCTGGCCCACTCCGGCGACAACGACCCTGGCGATCACGCCGGTTGGTACGCCGAGGGCCTGACCGCAGGCACCGACCCGCACTCCCCCGAGCGCTGGCCGAGCATGCGCGAGTGCGGGCAGGCCAAGGTGGAGTGCGCGTCGGTGGCGATCGCGCTGCACGAGACCCGGCGCTGGATCTGGGACCGACTGGACGACGGTGTACGGCAACGGATCGTCGCCTGGATGACGGACCTGCTCGGCAGCGAGGTCCCCGACAACAACTGGGTCTGGTTCAGGGCGATCACCTCGGCGTTCCTGCGCTCGGTCGGCGCCCCGTGGAGCGCACCCGACATCGACCACGCGATCGCGCGGACGGAGTCCTGGTACGCGGGTGACGGCTGGTACTCCGACGGCGGCGGCACGGGCGGCCCGCTCCGGCACTTCGACTACTACTCGGGCTGGGCGATGCACTACTACCCGCTCTGGTACTGCCGTATCTCCGGCGCCGACGCGGACCCCGCACTGCTCCCCCGCTACCGCGCCCGGCTGCGCCGCTACCTGGACGACGCCCAGCACCTGGTGGCGGCCGACGGCGCCCCGCTGTACCAGGGCCGCTCCCTGACGTACCGCTACGCGATGCTCTGCCCGCTGTGGGCAGGCGCCGTCTTCGACGCCACTCCCCTGCCGGCGGGCCGTACCCGCCGCCTCGCGAGCGGGGTCCTGCGGCACTTCACCGAGGCAGGCTGCTTCGACGGGCGCGGGCTCCAACCACTGGGCTGGCAAGGGGAGTTCACGGCGATCAGGCAGCCGTACTCGGGTCCCGGCTCACCGTACTGGTCGAGCAAGGGCTTCGCCGGGCTGGTGTTGTCGGCGGAACACCCGGTGTGGACGGAGAAGGAGGAGACGCTGCCGATCGAAACCCGGGACGTACGGCGGACGTTGACCGCTCCGGGGTGGCTCGTCTCCGGCACGGCCGCGGACGGGATCGTACGCGTCGTCAACCATGGCAGCGACCACGCCTTCGGCGACGGCACCGTCCCCGAGGCGGACGACCCGGTCTACAGCCGCCTCGCCTACGCCTCCCACACCGCCCCCGACAGCACGGCGGCGAGCTTGAACGACCCGCTCGACTCACACATCGCGCTGCTCGACTCCGACGAACGGCCGTCCCACCGCCGTCCGTTGACCCGGCTGCACCTCGGCGTGCGTACCGCGGTCTCCCGCCATCGCGCGCACTGGCCGCTCGGCCCGGTGCCCGCCCCGTACGCCCACGACCCGGCGCCCGCCTTCCGTACCGGTCCATGGATCACGACGGCGTCCGTGCTGAACGGGGCGCTGGAGGTACGGCTCGCGCGGGTCGACGGACCGGTGCGGGAGCCGTTGCGGCTGCGGGTCGGCGGTTACTGCCTGGCCGCAACCGAGCCGCCGGGCATGCATCTGGAGTCCCAGCCGGCCGCATGGGTGGGCAGCCCAACCGGCGTGTCCAGCACGGTGGTCGGGCTGCGCGGTTTCGACGAGGCGGGCATCGCCACCGCGCGGGACGCCAACGCCTTCGGGTCGCACTCGGCGACACCCTGGCTCGCCACGACGGCGGAGGTCCAACTGGGCACGGTCTACGCCGCGTTGGTCTGTCTCTCCGGGGTGGTCGCGGGTCCGGGTGCCGCCGAAGCCGTACGGCTGGAGGTCTGTTACGACGGTGACGGCACCGCCCTCGCGGCTGTCACATGGCCCGACGGCACCCAGGACAACGTCCGCTTGGAGCGGCCGAGTTGATGAGCGGGACGGCGTGGGACGCGGGCTGTCAGGGGCCCACGCCCCACACCGCGATCACGTGCCGTCGATGAGCCGGACGGCGAGATCGGGGCTGAACTGTCCGGCGGGGACCGTCGGGGCGATGCCGCACTGACCGTCGGAGTTGCCCGGTGTCTTGACCCACAGCAGCAGGTCCTCGGCGCCGCCCACGCGCGGGGTGACACCGAGTTTGCGCCCGGCCGGATTGCACCATTCGCCGTTGGAGCCGTTGCCGTTGCGGCTGGTGTCGACGGCGAAGTGGGAGCCGCCGCCGAGCGCGGAGTTGATCGAGTTGCCGTAGGTCTCCGAGGACGGGGTGGTGTAGAAGTTCGAGACGTTCAGGGAGAAGCCGCGGATGTTGGCCACGCCCGCCGACCTCAGTCGGCTCGCCATGGTCGCCGGGTCGACCCAGTTGGTGTGTCCGGCGTCCAGATAGGCCCAGGTGTTGGGTGCCTTCTGCTGGAACATCTGGGTGGCGTAGGAGAGCATCGCGAGGCGGTCGCTGATCTGTGTGCTGGTCAGGCAGCTGAAGTCCGACAGGGCGTCCGGCTCTATGACGACCACGGCGGGGTGGGTGCCGACCGCAGCCGCGAAGGTGGAGATCCAGGTGCGGTAGGCGGCCACGCTGCCCGCGCCGCCGGACGACTCGCCGCCGCACGCGTCCCGGCCCGGGATGTTGTACGCGACCAGGACCGGCAGTTTGTCGTGACTGTCGGCGGCGCCGACGTAGCCGGACACGGCCGGTCCGACCCCCGCGCTCTCGTTGGCGAACCAGCGGGCGATCGGCTGGGAGGCGATGGCCGACTGGATGCGCGCGGCACGGGAGTCGGAGGGGTTGTTGCGGACCCAGACGGCCGGGCCGGAGTCGGGGTTGGAGTAGAAACCGCTCGTCAGGGAGACCGGGCTGGCGGCGGCCGCCGAACCGGTCGCCACGAGCGACAGCGGCGCAACGAGCAGACAGACCAGGGCAGTTCGGAGCGAGATGGTTTTGAGCAGGGTGTTCCAGCGCACGGTGCGTCCCTTCGTTCAGCGCGCGGAGTCGGCGGCGAAGGTAGCCACCCAGGCGAGCGCGGAGTTCCAGTTGATGGCGATCTCGTTGGTCGAGTACGAATAGATGTCGTCGATGTAGCAGGTGGCGGGGGCGCAGCCGACGAGGTTCTGTTGCGCGACCGGGTCCTGAAGGGCCGAGTCGGGGCCGCCGGCCAGTGAACCGGGCGGCGGGCTGGGCAACTTGGGGTCGATCTGGTGAGCCCAGATGCGGTTGTGCTGGTTGTGGCTGAACCGGGTGCCGTAGCCGGTGACGAAGGACTGGTTGAGGGCGTTGCGGCCCAGGAGGTAGTCCAGTGACTCCAGGACGGCGCTGCGGTAGGTGTCCCGGTGGGTGAGGTCGTAGGCGGTCGCGATGACCATGGCGTTGTTCGCGGTGACGCTGTTGGAGCCCCAGGCGTAGGCACCGTCGGCGGGCAGGCTGGGATTCGGGTAGCCCTGTGTCCGCTCGTCCCGTACGAACCCGTCGGCGACGGCGAGGACCCGCTTGCGTGCGGCGGCGACCAGGCGGGCGGGGAAGCGGTTCGGCAGCCGGACGACGGTGAGGTCGGCCAGTGCGCCGGTGTCCCGCCAGGAGAACCCGGCCGGGGTGATCTCCGTGTCGATGCGGGACAGGTAGGCGCGGTCGTGCGTGGTGGCGTACAACTCCGTTGCGGCCCAGGAGAATTCGTCGGTCACGTCCGTGTCGGCGTACGCTCCGCCGCCGACGCTGTCGCTGCCCGGCGCGTACACGTCGGGGTGGGCGAGCGCGGCCTGCCAGGCGGTCTCGGCGGCGGTCAGGCAGGTGTGGGCGAAGGCCGCGTCGTAGCGGGCCCATACCCGGGCGCACTGGGCTCCCGCGGCGGCCAGGTTGAGGGTGGCGGCCGTGGACGGCGCGTGCAGGTAACGGGGTTGGGAGTCCTTGTCGGGCTGGGTGGGCAGGGCGGTCCAGGCCAGGTCGTGGACCTTGTGGTGGACCATGCCGGCCAGCGGTTCGCCCGCCGGCACCTGCATGCTGAGCAGGAACTCCGTCTCCCAGCGGGACTCGTCGAGTACGTCCGGGACGCCGTTGTGGTTCTCGGGGATGCTCAGCAGTCCGTCGCGTATTCCGGCGGTGTCACCTTCGGCGCGGGAGCGTTCGTAGGAGTCCATCAACTGCCAGGCGGCGATTGCCCCGTTGACGACGTACTTGCCCTGGTCGCCCGCGTCGTACCAACCGCCCTGGACGTCCAGCGAGTAGTCACAAGTGCCGGGCAGGCAGGGCACGTTGGTATCGCCCTTGTTGGGTGCGACACCGACATGTCCGGCGGGCCGGGCGTAGGCGTCACCGGCGTACTGGGCTTCGATGGGCGTGCCGCTGCGGACGTCGTAGAAGTAGCCCAACGCGTCCTTGCGCAGGGCGGTGTAGGGGTTGTCCGCGATGGCGAACGGGTAGCTGGTCGCGTCGCCGACCACGAGCGTGTATCCCGTACCGGCCTGGTGCACCGAGCTGAAGTCGGCGATGTGCACATGGTCGCCGGAGGCGGCGTCCGTGCCCTGGACGTGGGTGTGTCCCGTCTTCACGACCGCGCCGGAGGCATCCAGCAGGCGCCAACCCACTGGCTCCGCCGATGAGTTGACGATGCTCGCCCTCTTGGGTCCGTGGACCGCGTAGCCGTACTGGTTGGTCCGCACCGGAGAGCCGAAGTCACGTCCCCCACCGGGCGGTATCGCACCGCCGGTGAGGGAGACGTCGTCGAGGCAGAGGGTGAACGGCTGGGCGGCGCCGCCCTGTTGGAAGGAGAGCTGGGCGTGCAGGTCGGCCGTCGCCGAAGTGCCGGTGAACTGGAAGGTCTTGGGCGCCGTGGTGACGACGGCGGTCTTGTTCAGGGTGGTCGTGAACGGGGCGGCGGGCAGCTGCAGTACGGCGTGGAGGGAGACGTCCCGGGTGGCGGAGGCGGTGAAGCGCAGCGTGTACGGCTGGCCGGCCTCCAGCGGGATGTCGTTCTGGCCGATCATCGAGTCCCACACGTTGACGGTCCCGCCGGGGACGTCGGCGCACAGGCGGCCAAGGCTGACGGTGGACGGCGTGTTGCCGCTGCTCCACCAAGGGGTCTTCACGTTGTCGAACGTGCCGTTGAGCACGCGTTCGTAGGGTGCGTCCGCGGCGTGCGCGGACGTCACGGGGGTCGCTGCCAGGGTGGCGACGGTCAGGGCGGGCGCGAGGAAGACCGCGCCCCATCTGGTCCTGCGGAACATTCCGGGCCCTTCTCGGTGACAGGGTTCCCGGCTCGGTGCGGCGTCAGTGCCAGATGGTGGGTGGGGGCGGCGAGGCTGTCAAGACTTCACACATCGGCAGTCTTTTCCGCGTCCGGACACTTCACAGACTGAACCTGCTGCTCCTAGTCTTCGACTGTAAGCGCTTCCAGTCCTGACTGGAAACACCGCACAGGAACCGGCCGAGCTGTGGCGTCAACCCGGCTTCATCCCAGTTCAGCAGTCATACGCATGTCGAGGACGAGGGCACTCCGATTGTTACCGCTCTCGGAAATCCCACCAACGGAGGTCCGACTCAGTGAGCATGTTCGATCCCGGCTTCCTGTGGGGCGCCGCCACATCGAGCTACCAGATCGAGGGCGCGGTCACGGAGGACGGCCGGGGTCCCTCCATCTGGGACACCTTCGCGGCCACCCCGGGCGCCGTCCGGGGCGGTGACACCGGAGCCGTCGCGGCCGACCACTACCACCGCTTCCCCGGGGACATCGCGCTGATGGCCCAACTCGGCCTGCGCGCCTACCGGTTCTCCCTCGCCTGGCCCCGGATCCAGCCCAGCGGCTCCGGCCCGGCGAACCAGCGCGGCCTCGACTTCTACCGCCGCCTCACGGACACCCTCCTCGACCACGGCATCCAGCCCTGGCCCACCCTCTACCACTGGGACCTGCCCCAGCCGCTGGAGGACGCCGGCGGCTGGCCGGTGCGGGACACGGCCGAGCGGTTCGCCGAGTACGCCGCCCTCGCCCACGGAGCGTTGGGCGACCGTGTCACCCACTGGACCACCCTCAACGAGCCGTGGTGCTCGGCCTTCCTCGGCTACGGCACGGGGCGGCACGCCCCCGGCCGCCGCGAGCCCGCCGCCGCCGTACGCGCCGCGCACCACCTGCTGCTCGGCCACGGCCTGGCCTCGGAGGCGCTACGGGACTCCGCCCGGGTCGGCATCACGCTCAACCTCACGCACGTCACCCCGCTCAGTACCGATCCCGCCGACCTGGACGCGGCCCGCCGTATCGACGGCATGCAGAACCGCCTCTTCCTCGACCCGCTGCTGCGCGGCAGCTACCCCGCCGACGTGCTCGCCGACCTCCACGAGGTCACCGCCTTCGGCCACGTCCACGACGGCGACCTGAAGAGGATCGGGGCACTGCCGGACCACCTCGGCATCAACTACTACGCGCCGATGCTGGTCGCCGGCGGTACGACACCGGCCCAATCCGCCTATGTGGGCTCGCCGTTGGTGCGGATCGCCGACGGCGGCCGGCCACGCACCGCGATGGGCTGGGAGATCGACGAGCGGGGACTCCTGGACCTCCTGCTGCGGCTCAAGGCCGACTACCCGGCCGTACCGCTGTACATCACGGAGAACGGCGCCGCCTTCGACGACATGGTGGAGCCGGACGGGGTGCACGACACCGACCGGATCTCCTATCTGGACGGCCATCTCCGTTCCTGCGCCCGGGCGATCGGCCACGGCGTGCCGCTCAAGGGCTACTTCGTCTGGTCGCTCCTCGACAACTTCGAGTGGTCCTTCGGATACGGGCCCCGCTTCGGCATCGTGCACGTCGACTACGAGACCCAGCACCGAACACCGAAGGACAGCGCCCGCTGGTACGCCGAGGTCATCCGGCGCGGCGGCCTGTGACGCCGTTCGCGCTTACAGTGCTGCTACTGCCCGTCCCGTCCGTACGAACTGGAGCCGCCCCGCATGAGCACACGGCCGCCGACGCTCGACGAGGTGGCGCTGCGCGCCGGGGTGTCGGTCGGAACCGTCTCGCGTGTGATCAACAACCGCCGGCACGTCAGTCAGAAGGCGCGGCAGGCGGTGGAGAGCGCCGTGGCGGAACTGGGCTATGTGCCCAACGTGGCGGCCCGGTCGCTCGCCTCCCAGCGGCGCGGCGCGGTGGTGCTGGCGATCTCCAGTGACGACCCGGCGTTGTTCGCCAACCTCTTCTTCGCGGAGGTGATCACCGGAGTCAACGCGGTCATCGAGGAGACCGACCTCGAACTCCTGCTGATCCTGGCGGCCTCCGAGCGGGGCCGGGCTCGGCTCGCCCGCGTCCTTCAGTCCCGTGGCGCGGACGGTGTCATGCTGCTGGCCCTGCGCGAGAACGATCCGCTGGCGAAGGTGGCCGAGGCGGGGAGCGTGCCCGTCGTGCACGGAGGCCGCTCCCTCGACCGGGCGCCGCGCTGGTACGTGGACGCCGACAACCGGGGCGGGGCCCGTGAGGCCGTCGAGTATCTGATCTCGACGGGCCGCCGCGCCATCGGCACCGTCACCGGGCCGCTCGACATGCACGCGGGGGTCTCCCGCCATCTGGGTTTCCGCGAGGCGGTCGCCCTGGCCGGTCTCGACGACCACCGCGTGGTGCACGCCGACTTCACCGAGCTGGGCGGTGCCGCGGCGATGGCCCGCCTCCTCGACGAACACCCGGACCTGGACGCGGTGTTCGTCGCCTCGGACGCCATGGCGGCGGGCGCCCTGCACGTCCTGCGGGAGCGCGGCCGGGCCGTCCCCGAGGACATCGCGGTCGTCGGCTTCAACGACATCCTCACCGCCCGGCACACCCAGCCCGCCCTGACGACGATCCGTCAGCCCATCGTGGCCCTCGGCAGTGAGATGACCCGGATGCTGGTGCGCGTGCTGGGCGGCGAGGAACCGACGCCCCTCATCCTGCCGACGGAGCTGGTGATCAGGGAATCCGCGTAGCGCGTCGGACGCGGTCGACCGCGACCCTGGGGCCGAGGCCCTCTGCCCGTCAGGCGCCGAAGACCTGGAACTCCGAGACCTGTCCGGCCGGCCAGCCGTTGTTGGCGGAGATGGTGAGGCGTACGTAGCGGACGGTGACCGTGGACGGGAGGGTGAGGGTCGCGGTGTTGCCGGTCGCCGGGTCGAAGGTGTAGCCCGCCGCGGCGAGGAGTTGGGTGGAGGCGCCGGCGTCCGTGCCGCCCTGGACGGAGATGGTCTGGGTACGGGTGGACCAGGCCGTCGCCGGCGGGAGGTTGAGGACGATCCGTCTGACGCCGGTCGCGGCGCCCAGGTCGACCTGGATCCACTGCGGGAAGGCGTTGTTGGCGGACTCCCAGTAGGTGTTGGTGTCGCCGTCGGTCGCGTTCGCCGAGCCGTAGATCTGGGTGTGGCTGCTCTCCGAAGTGGCGCGGTGGAGCGCGAGGTTGGTGGTGGATGACGGGGGGTCGGTGGTGACGGTGACCTGGTTGGAGGGCTGCGACACGTTTCCGGCCGCGTCAAGGGCGACGACGTCGAAGGTGTAGGCGGTGGACGCGCCAAGTCCGGTGACCGTGAAGGACGTTGAGCCAGTGGTGCCCACCTGGGTGCTGGTCGAGCCGGACACCTGAAGGATCCGGTAACCGGTCACACCGACGTTGTCGGTCGACGTGTTCCAGGACAGCGAGACCGAGTTGCTGGTGTGTGCGGTGACGGTCAGGGCACCCGGCGCGGCGGGCGGTGTGCTGTCCCCACCGGTGGGAACTACCGGCTGGGTGGGGCGAGTTGCGGTCAGCGCGAGCTGGCCCTTGAGCATGCGACCGCCGTCGCCGGTCAGCCGCAGGTAGTAGTCGGAGGAGCAGGCGGTGCCGTCCTCGTCGAGGGCGAGGAATCCGGAGTCGGTGGGCACCCAGGCCTGGGTCTCGGCGGTCTTCGCGATCTGGTTGCCCTCGTTGTACTCGTCGAACATCGAGATGTAGATGCCCTGCACCCCGGCCCGCACCACGTTGTAGAACTGCCGCCACATGAAGTCGCCGTGCGCGCGCTGGCGTCCGGAGACATCGCCGGGCAGGACGCACGGCTGGTAGTCGATGCCGTTGGCGTTGCAGTCGGCCTGGTCGGGGACGGTGTACGTGGTGTAGGCGTTGTCGGCCTCGGTCACATTGCCGATGGCGCCGACCATCCACGGCGAGATCATGTTGAAGGCGTGGTAGACGCCGAGGAAGCCGGACTGCGAGCCCCCGGTGCCGGTGCGCCATTCGCGCGGGACGCCGCCGACGACGTAACACCCCTGCCCCTTGAACCAGTTGACGACATCGAGGCAGGCGTCGGGGGTGAAGGGATGGTTGGGATCGTTGAAGCCGAAGCCCCAAATACACACCACTGGCTTGCCGTTCTGCTTCGCGTACGCCGAACTCGCCGTGTGCGCGGACATCTTGGTCGTCCAGTCCGTCTTGATCTCGGACTGCATGTTCGTCCAGTTGGAGACGTCGTACATGATGTAGAACTTCCGGCCGTACGACTCGGCCGCGCTGCGCACCTTGGTCGCCATGGCGTCGCGGGTGGGGCCCTCGCCGCCGGTGGGGTTGAAGCGTTGCAGGGCTGCCGTGTCGATGCTGTTCTGCTGCATCCACAGGAAGTGGGTGTTCACCGTCTGCTGGTCGTAGGAGGAGAACAGCTTGGCGGGCTGGCCGTTGCCGAGGGCGGCGTACGACGTCTGGTAGGTGTTGGTGTAGTCGCGCAGGTCGGGCCAGCACTTGATGTTGGTGTTGTTGCGGGACGGCGGCTGGCCCCAGTCCTGGCTCCAGTGCCACCAGCCGTTGATGGGCGCGCCGTCGCCGACGCAGGCGAACCAGCCCTGATAGCCGACGGTGATCTTGCCGACCACGTCGCCGGGTTGACTGGCCGCCGACGCGGCCGGCGCGAGGACGGTCCCGGTCGCACCGGCGGTTCCGACCGCGGTGGCCGCGACCGCGGCCCTCAGAAAGACTCTGCGGGTGACACCCATCTCGACTCCTTTCGGTGGTCGGTGCCGCCGAGCGCGGGTGCGCTCGGCGGCACCGTCGCGTCAGGTCAGGTGTTCCAGACCTGAAACTCGGAGATCTGACCGGCCGGCCAGCCGTTGTTCGCCGTGATGTTCACCCGCAGGTACCGCTGGGTGGCCGCGGTGAACGTGATGGTGACGGTGTTGTTGGTGGTGGGGTCCAAGGTGTAGGTGGCCGACGACTTGAGGGTGGTGAAGGTGGCGCCGTCGGTGCTGCCCGACAGGGTCAGCGTCTGGTTGCGGGCACCCCAGGTCGCGGGGAGCTGGAGGACGACGCGGCTCGCGCTCTGCGCGGAACCGAGGTCGACCTGTACCCATTGCGGGAAGGCGTTGTTGGCGCTCTCCCAGTAGGTGCCTTGGTTGCCGTCCGTCACGTTCGACGACGCGTAGACGTCGGTGTGGCTGGACTCGGTGGTGGCCGCCCCTGCCGCCAGGTTCCTGCTCACCGTGCCGGCACCGGTGCCGGTCAGCGCGACCGTGGTCGTGCCGTTCGACGCGTTGCTGGCGATGCTGAGATCACCGGTGCGGGTGCCGGACGCGGTGGGTGTGAACGTGACGGCGACCGTGCAGGAGGCCCCTGCCGCGATCGAGGTCCCGCAGTTGTTGGTCTGCGAGAAGTCGCCCGTGGTGGTGGTACCGGAGACGGTCGCGGCGGCGGTCCCGGTGTTGGTCACCGTGACCGTCTGCGCGCTGCTCGCGGTGTTGAGCGCCTGGGTGGGATACGTCAACGACGTCGGGCTGGCCGACAGGGTCGCCGGTGAGGAGCCGCCGCCGCTCGGGAACACCTCGAAGTCCGACAACTGGGCAGCGTTCCAGCCCGTGTTGGCGCTGATGTTGACCCGCACGTATCTCGCCGTGGCGGCGGTGAACGTGATGGTGACCGTGTTGGCGTTGGCGTTCGGGTCGAAGGTGTACCCGGCCGAGGCCTTGACCGTGGAGAAGCTGGAGCCGTCCGTGGAGCCCTGCACCGACAGGGTCTGCGTACGGGCCGACCAGGCCGTGGCCGGCGGGAGTTTGAGGACGACCTTGCCGACGCTGTAGTTCTGGCCGAGGTCGACCTGTGCCCACTGCGGGAACGAACCGTTCGTACCCTCCCAGTACGTCGACGCGTCCGGGTCGGTGAGGTTCGAGGCGACGTAGGGGCTGTTGCTCGAACTCGCCGAAGCCGGCCGCCCGGCGGCGATGTTGGTGGTGCTGTCGATGCCGGTTCCGGTCAGGGTGACGGTGGTCGGGCTGTTGTTGGCGTTGCTGGTGACGGTCAGGTTGCCCGTGCGCGCTCCACCCGTGGTGGGCTTGAACCCGACGGTCACCGTGCAGGAGGCGCCGACGGCGAGGGTGGAGCAGTTGTTGGTCTGGCTGAAGTCACCGGTCGCCGCGACGCCGGAGACGGTCGCCGACGCCGTGCCCGAGTTCGTCACCTTCACCGTCTGCGCGGTCGCCGACGAGCCGACCACCGTACCGTCGAAGGACAGACTCGCCGGGTCGGTGTTCAGCACCGGGCCCGGCGCGGTGCCGGTACCGGAGAGGGTGACCGTGTTGGTGACCCCGCCCGCGTTGACGGTCAGAGATCCGCTACGGCTGCCGGTCGCGGTCGGCGCGAACTTCACACTGACCGTGCAGGAGCCGTTCGCCGCGATCGACGAGCCGCAGGTGTTGGTCTGGGAGTAGTCGCCGCTGGTGGAGATCGACGAGACGGACGCGGCGCTGCTGGTCGGGTTGGAGACGGTCACGGTCTGGGCGTCGCTCGTCGAACCGGTCGCCACAGAACCGAAGTTGAGTGCGCCGGGGGTGGCGGTCACGCCTTCGGACGGATAGGGCGGGTACACCGGGGCCGGCCAGTTGCCGCAGTAGGGCGTGCCGCTGATACCGGAGTTGCCGCCGCCGTCGGTGACGACGAAGCTGCCGCCCGAGCAGCTGTAGACCGGATTCGAGTAACCGACGCCGGTGGCAGTGACGTTGGTGAACTTGGCGGCGCCGCCGGTCTGTTCCTGCAGGGCGAAGGTTCCGGTACCGGCGATGGTCACGTTGTTGAGGTTGACCCCGCTGATGGTGCCCTCGACCCACTGGACCGCTTCATAAGGACTCTGCTGGATCAGCGCGTTGGTCACGTTGATCGGGCCGGTGATCGCGCCCTGGCTGCCGTCGAACCACAACGCACCCACGCCGAACTGCCAGTTGGGATCGAGGCTGCCGGCCCGGACCATGGTGTTGTCGGAGATCGTGGTGGTGCCGACCGGCGTCGACGTGAAGCGCTGCCCCACGTGGATGCCGCCGCCCTGGGCGAGGCCGGTGTCCACCACGCGGTTGCCGCTGACGGTGTTGTCGTGGCCGCCGTAGATCGCGATGGCGTTGGCGAGGATCTGCAGGGACACGGTGTTGTTGGAGATCGTGTCGTTGGCGTCGGCGCCGAGGGCGGAGTCGGCCCAGGTGGCGACGCCGTCGTCGCCGGTGTTGCGGATGTCGCTGTTGGTCACCTTCGAGTTGGTGACACCGCCGTGGAAGTTGATGCCGTCGGCGGTGGTGTCACGGATGCGCATGCCGGTGAACGTCAGTCCGTCCATCGGCCCGTCCATCCAGGCGCCGACCTTCATGTGGTCGATCCAGAGATTGGAGACGGTCGAGTTGCTCATCGCGCCGCCGATGCCGTTGACCTGGGCGCTGTCGTCGCGTTCCTGCACATTGCCGAAGATCGCGAAGTTCTGCAGGCGGACACCGGTGCTCGGCGAGGGCGCGGAGTTGCCGTAGAAGCCGGGCGCTGTGCCGGTGACGGTCGAGTACCACATGCCGGCGCCGGCGATCGTGACGTTGTTGACGCTGATGTGGCCGGGGATGTTGAAGGTGCCCGGCGGGATCCACACGGTGCCGCCGGGGCCCGCCGAGCTGATCGCCGCGTTGAACGCGCTGGTCGCGTCGGCCACGCCGGTCGCGTCGGCGCCCTTGCTGGTCACCGACACCGAGCCCGAGGGGGCGGTCAGGGCGGCGCCGACCTGCTCGAAGTCGGCGAAGTCGAGCGTGTACGAGGAGGCGGTGTCGCCCGCGTCGACCTGCAGCTTGAAGGTCGTGCCCGCCGGATAGGTGGTGGAGAACAGGCGGTGGGCCTCGTCGTAGAAGTGGTGCGGGTTGCTGCCCGGCGTGTTGGTGAAGGGGTAGCTGCCGTAGTACCAGCTGTAGGCGTTGGTCAGGGTGAAGTCGGGCTGCTTGACGCCGTTGACGTACAGCGACAGCGCGGCGGTGTACACCGAGCCGCCCGAGGTGTCGGGGATGCTGTACCGGAAGTTGATCGAGTTGGTCGCCACCGGCGTGGTGAACGTGACGTACTGACCGGTGCCTTGCAGCGTCGTCGCCTTGCGGTACGACGCCTCGTCGGCCAGCTGGCCCTGGGTGTAACTCGGGCCGATATTCGTGCCGTTGGTGGCGGAGTTCTCCGCCTGCACCTCGACGTACGGCAGGCTCGCGCCGCTGCCGCCGGTGGCGGTGGACGCCGCCGCGGCGGGTGGTGCCGCCAGAGCGAAAACGCCTACGGCGGCCAACATCACGGTGCTGACCGCCCAGACGAGGGCTCGTCTCAGGTCTCGGATGGAATGGAACACGTGCCACTCCTTTGATCACGAAATGCCGGAACTGTTCCGCGGGCATCGCCAGGGAGGGGAGGGAGACAGGGGGTTGGTGACGATGCAAGGGGGACCGTAATGACATAGACATGATCACGCAATAACTAGACAGAACTCTGCAACAAACAAAAACACGACCCGCAAGATCTCATGCGGGCCGCGCATATGCCGGTGCCGCCGGACGGAGGGTCCGGCGGCACCGTGGGGAGGGTGGGGTCAGAGGTCAGGCGGCCCAGATCTGGAGTGCGGAGAACTGGGCCGCGGGCCAGCCGTTGTTGGCGGTGACGGTGACGCGGTAGTAGCGCTGGGCGGTGGCGGGGAAGGTGAGCGTGACGGTGTTCCCGGTGCCCGGGTCGAAGGTGTAGGTCGCCGAGGACTTCAGGGTGGTGAAGGTGGTGGCGTCGGTGCTGCCGCCGAGAGCCAGGGTCTGGCTGCGGGCACCCCAAGCTGCGGGCAGTTGCAGGACCACGCGAGAGGCGCTGCGGGCCGAGCCCAGGTCGACCTGGACCCACTGCGGGAACGCGTTGTTGGCGCTCTCCCAGTAGGTGTTCTGGTTGCCGTCCGTGACGTTCGAGGAGGGGTACACGTCGTTGTGGCTGGACTCGCTGGTGGGCTTGCCTGCGGCGAGATCGGCGCTGGGGGTGTCCGAACTCGCCGCGAGGGCAAGGTAGTTGATGTTCCAGCCGCCGGTGTCCTGATCGAGCGTCAGAACCTGCCGGCCGGCGGGCAGGGTCACCCGGGTGGTCACGGTGGACCAGGTCTGCCAGTCGCCGGTGGCGGGCAGGTCGACGGCGCCGGTGAGGTTCGTGCCGGAGGCGTCCGACAGGTGCAGCGCGCCGGTCACCGCGGACGGGGCCGCCACCCGCAGGTCCAGGGTGTAGGTACCGGCCGTGGCGACGTCGACCGTGTAGCGGAACCACTGCCCGGCACCGGTCCAGCCCAGGTTGTAACCCCCGCCGGTGTCCGCGGTGTTGTCGAGATCCACGCCGTCGGGGCGGTAGGAGTTGGCGTTGCCGTTGACGGAGGTGACGTTGTACGCCACCCCCTGGCCGCCGGTGTCGTAGTCCTCCGCCTGCACCGTGCCGGGCACGGCGGCCGGGGTGCCGCCGTAGGGGCCCTCGGGAGCGGGCGGCGGCCAGTGGTTGTCACTCAACGTCGCGACGAAACCGGTGGAGTTGTTGACGAAGGCCGAGGCGCCGGCACCAAGTCCCGTGACCGTGTTGCCGGTTATCGTCGCGGAACCGGTGGGCGCGGGATAGAACGGCGGCGAGACCGAAATGCCGTTGCGGCCGGGGCTGTTGACGGTGTTGTCCTGGAGCAGGGTGTTGGTCGAGGTGGAGAAACCGATCCCGTCGTAGAGGGAGTCGGTGACGGTGTTGCCGGTCACCGTGACCTTGTCGACGGTCCCGACGTTCTGTCCGTCACCGCCGTTGCCGATGTGCAGTGCGGGCTGGCCCTGGCTGTAGGCGTTGCCGCCGGAGCGGACCACGGTGTTGCCGGTCACGGTCGCGGAGAGCAGGTCGCTGCCGTTGACCCCGAAGCGCCCGGCGCCCAGGCCGATGTAACGGGCCGTGTCGCTGATGTAGTTGTCCTTGACCAGATGGCCGCTGCCGCCGTAGATCCCGACGCCCTTGCCGCCCCAGGGCGCGATCGAGGTGTTGTCGCTGACGGTGACATTGGTCATCGGGTTGTAGTAGGTCTTCGAACCGTCGCTGTTGGTGTTGTAGTTCACCGAGTTGATGGCGATCGCGTCGTCCCCGGTACCCCGGACGAAGTTGTTGGTGACGGTGAGGTCGTTCCCGGTGTCCGCGCCCAGTGACACGTTGTTGACGTTGATCCCGTCCGCCCAGACCGACGTCAGCCTGCTGTTCTGCACCGTCCCGCCGGTGCCGGAGGCCCAGAAGCCCGACATGGTGTGCTGGGTCCAGATGCCGTCGGCCAGCCAGTCGGTGCCGGTGGTGTCCATCGCGCCGCCGTCCCCGCCAATGGTGCTCCGGCTGACGGCGTTGGCGTCGATGTGGAAGTCACGCACCGTGCAGGAGGTCAGGTCGAACAGGGCTGCCAGCGGTGTGCTGTTGGGGACCGGGACGTCACGGTAGACCGTGCTGTACCAGAGCCCCGCGCCCGCGATGGTGATGCCCTGTGCGCTCAGTCCCGCGGTGCCCTTCACGTAGAAGGTGCCCTGGGGGATCCACAGGATCTTGCCCTGTGACTGGGCCTGGTCGATGCAGTTCTGGATGGCGGCGCGGCTGTCCACCGACTGGCTGTCGGCCGCGCCGTTGGTCGGGTTGTTGTCCGCCACCGCGCCGCAACTCGTGATCGAGATCGAGTTCGAGGGCTGCGTCCGCGGCGCGGGCGGGTTCTCCACGTCGACGGAGTCGATGTCGTAGAAGGAGGCGCTGTTGGCGGAGTCCCGCTTCAGTGCGAACGTGGCGCCCGCCGGGATCGGGGACCCGGTGACGAAGGTGTGCGACTCGTCCCAGAAGACCCTCGGGTCGCCGTCGGCCGGGTTCTGGTTGTCGCTCGTGTTGTAGTTGCCGTTGCCCTCGTACACCCAGCTCTGCAGCGAGTTGAGGTTCAGCGCCTGCCGGAACACGCCGTCGACGTACAGGTCCAGCGTCGCGGTGACACCACCGCCGGACGCCGAATCGGGAATGCTGGCGCGGATGTTGAGGAAGGAGATCGGCCGGCCGGTGGTGTTCGTCCACTGCACCGACTGGCCGGTGCCGTCCATGTGGACGTAGGAATGACCGGAAGCCTCAAGGGCTGCGCTGGCGTACTGCGTCGTCGGCGCCGAGGTCAACGACCGGACGACCGCACCGCCGGCGGGAGTTCCGGCCTCGGCCTCGTAGACCGAGAAGGGGGTTGTCGCGCCTGTCGCCGGGCCGGCTGCCTTCGGGCCCGCTGCCGCGAGGACGGCTGCGGCCTGGTTTGCTGCCGTCCGGCTTGCTGCCGTCTTGGTCGGCGGCGCCTGCTGGGTGGCGGCGGCCGGTAAGACGGCCACGCACATCGCGCCGACGGTGGCGACGACGGCCACCGCCAGTCGCCGGGGTCTGAGGATCGTCAGCATCTGAGGCTCCTTCACGGAGTGGGGGGAACCGGCGCCCCGACCGTACAGAGGCCGCATCCAGCCCGCTAGATTCCGACGAAGTAAAGAATGAATTGCGCAAGCAGCCGCAAGTCTCTTGCTCAATAACGCAAATCATGAATGCCACGGGTTGCGGACTACACTTCGTTGAAGCCGCGCGTCGAGTCGTAGATGTCCAGCTCGATGACGACCACGAAGAAACTCGTCACGACGTAGTGGATGTTGACGCCGTCTTCCCAGGCCGAGCGCGTCACGGTGTCGGTGGTGTAGGCGAGGTGACTGCCGCCGCCCTCGGGCTCGGTCGCGACCCGGTCGACAAGTCTCTGGAACTTCTCCCGGTCCGAGGCCGGCATGTAGTCGCGGAACCGCGCGACCTGCTCGGTGAACTGCACACGTCTCTTCATCGCGGCAGGATCATACGGACATGGGGAAGACCGCTGCCGGGACAGGCGGTAAGACGCCGGAAGCGGGCAGAGGATGGGCGTCATCACCGCGCGGGGCGGCTACGACGCGGAGTCCTTCTTGCTGCTCGCCGCCGCGTAGGCCTGGGCGGGCGTCATCGCCACGCCGTTCAGTGACACGGTCTTGTAGGGGCTGACCTTGGCGCACGTCTTGGACTCGTCGGCGGTCGAGGCGTTGGCGTTGGAGACGGCCGCGTGGGTGTCGGCGGGGGCGGCGGCGGACGAGGAACCATCCGAGAACGTCGTGCCGGTGGTCCAGTCGGCGCCGATGACCAGAGTCAGTCCGCTCACGCTGCTCTGAGTCATGTGCGAGGCGGACAGGCCGAGGGCGGAGGCCACCGTCTGTGCCTCGGCCCGCTCACCGGGGCCGTAGGTGATTTCGGTGGTCGCCGCCTGTTCGGGTGCGTTGCCGGTGCTGGTGCCGGGGCTGAAGCCCTTGGTGATGAGCGCGTTGGCGATCGCGGAGGCGCGTCCGCCGATGGTGGTGCCGTTCTCCACCTTTACGGCGACCTCGGAAACCGGCACTGTGGCCGGCGCGGTCGCGGAAGGCGAGGAGGATGCTTTCTTCTTGCCGCTTCCCGAACTCAGGGACTGGTCGTTGGCGATCGCCGCGAACAGCGACTTGGCACCGGCCGCCGGGACGACGCGGTCGGCGTTGGCCGGGTCGGCCCCGGTCTGCATGGTGGTGAAGGTCATCCGCTTCGACGGGACCTTGTCCAGGTCGGTCGCCAGGTCCACGAGCTTGCCGACGCTGCCCAGGCCGGTGTCGACGGTCAGGGCCTTGGTGGCGGCGTCGGCCAGGGAGTAGACCTTGCCGGGGTTGGCCAGCGTGCCCGCGCTCTTGAACTTGCGGATCATCGCGCTGAGAAACAGATGCTGGGAGACGGTACGGCCGAGGTCGCTGCCGTCGCCGAAGCCGTGCCGGGAGCGGACGAACTCCAGCGCCGCGGTGCCCTTGAGAGTGTGGGTGCCCCTGGCGAGCTTCAGGTGCGAGTAGGTGTCGTAGACGTTGTCGCTGACGCAGACCGAGACACCGCCGACCGCGTCGGACATCTTCACCACGCCGGAGAAGTCGAGCATCACGAAGTGGTCGATCGTGATGCCGGTGAGCTGGTGCACGGTCGTCACCTGGCAGGCGGGGCCGTACTGCAGCGCGCTGTTGATCTGCCCGTAATAGCCGGCTGTCGCCGCGCTGCTGCCCGGGTCCTTGCAGGCGGGCACCTGGGTCATGGTGTCGCGCGGCACGCTCATCACGGTGGCGTTGGAGCGGTCGGCGGAGACGTGCACCACCATCTCCACGTCCGCGTTGTGGCCCACGGTCGAGCTCCCGGAGCCGCAGCCGCCGCCCAGTTTGCAGTCGGCGGCGTTGTTCCGGCCGTCCGAACCGATCACCAGCAGGTTGATCGGCGTACGGCCGAAGGCGTCCGCCTTCTCCTTGCCGCCCGCGCCGTCGTCGATCGCGACGCTGTTGATGTTGCCGTTCAGGTGCTGCCAGAGCCAGGTGCCGACCCCGGCGGTGACGAGGATCAGTGCCGAGACCGTGATCAGGGCTATGCGGGCGATCCGTCGGCGCCGGGCCACCGGTTTCGCCCGGCGGCGCGACCGGTGACCGCCGGCCCTCGCCGCCTGCCGCGCGGCGGCTCTGCCGACCGGTGGCCGATGGGCCGACCCTCCGTCCACCCTGCGCGGGTGAGGCACAGCGGAGCGATCTCGCGTGGCCGCACGGCCGGATGCCTCGCCCCGGGGGTCGCTCATCCACCACTCCCTACACTGTCGCCGACACCGACACCGACCGCCTGCACGACGGGAGGCGGCAGCGGACCGATCCGCACGTCAGGGCGCACCCCTCGGGCCGGATGATTGCGCAATATAGCAACTGTCATCCTCCCCGCCGGTGGGCTCTCCCCCTTCCGCGGTTCCCAACTCCGAACGGGCGAGGTCCTGTTCGAGGCCGCCGTTGGGATCAAGAAGCTGTTGGACAGCAACGGCCTCACCCGGCAACGGCTTTCCCTGCCTCGGCCCAGTTGGCGTGCAACCGGTCCAGGTACGACTGCGCCTGGCTGCCCGGTGTCGTACCACGTGCGAAGGCGAGCATGTTGCCGGCGCCGGTGTTGTAGCCGAGGGCGAGGAGGTCGTCCTCGCTGAGGAAAGTGTGGCGGGTCGCGGGGAGTTGGGCCGCCAGGTCGTGCAGGTCGTGCAGGTACCAGGCTTCGGCCTCGACGGCGAGATCGCGGTCGTCGGGCAGTTCGTCCCAGCGCCGGTCGGCGAAGTCCCGGTCCTTCTTGACCTCGTCGAAGATCGCGCGGTGCATGTTCGCGATACCGAAGGCCGCGTCCGGCTTGTACGCCTCGTTGTAGAGAATCGCCATCACCAACTGGGCGCTCACACCGGCCTGTTGGGCCCAGGTACGGACCTGGGGCGCGTAGGTGACGGGGTCGTACAACGAGGTGCCGACCTGCGGTGAAGGACTGGCCGAAACCGACGGACTGGCGGAAGCCGAGGTTCGGCCATCTCCCGCCCTCTCTCGGGACGGCGTGCGCATCCGGGACCCGAACGTACCGCAAGCCCTTCCACTGGGCAGATGTCCCCCATCATCGGGAATTTGGCGAGAACCAGTACTCTGCCGCTCGCGTCATACGGCAGTGTGCCGACGGCCTGAACTGTGGGGGGACCACATGAGCGGTGAGATCTACTTCAGCAACAACTACCGTGACCTGTGTGTGCGCAACGGAACGGGGGCCGGTTTCCAGTTCGAGTTCTCGTGCGCCCGCTGCTACGACACCTGGCGTTCGCCGTTCGAGGCGTACGTCGGTGAGCGGGCCGCCACTTGGCTCGGCAAGGGCGTCGATGTGGCCTGGAGTCTGCTGGGCAGTGCGGGCCGGGGAGTCTCGTCCGCGGCCGACGGGCTCGCGGGAGCCGGCTGGGGACAGGCCCGCGACCACGCCTTCCAGCAGGCGATCGACAACGCGCAGGGGCACTTCAACCGCTGCGCGCGCTGCACGGACTACGTCTGCGGACGTTGCTGGAACGCGGCGCAGGGACTGTGTCTGCGCTGCGCACCGGACACCGCGGCCGAGGCCATGGCGGCCCAGCAGCGCGGCCTCAACGACATGGCGTCCCAGCGGGCGTACACCGTGGGGCAGCAGGCCGGTCAGAACTACGACCCCACCACGCCCTGGCAGTTGGTCTGCCCGCAGTGCCGGACCGAGACCCACGGGGCGGCCTTCTGCTCTGGTTGCGGCTACCACCTGGCCCAATCCACCGCGTGCGCGTCCTGTTCCGCCGTGGTGCCGGACGGCGCGGCGTTCTGCCCGGGGTGCGGCACACGGCGGTAGCACGGTCACCGGGTCAGGGGCTCACGGCATCGGCCGGGGCTCGGTCAGCCGCGGCGCCGCCCAGGCCGCCGGGTCATGCAGCGCGAGCGCGAGCACGCCGAAGTGGCGAGTTCCGCGGCATCGTTGAGGACACCCAAGTCCGTGATGAAGCGCGGCAGTTCGCGGAGGGTGCGGCACGGTCGGCGCTCCCGATTCCCGACCCGTGTCACTCGGCACGGGTCAGGAACGGGTGGCAAGGCGTCCGGTTCCGGAGTCGAGGTGGGATCAGCGACCGGTCCGGCGCAGCGCGCGCACGGGTACCGGCACGAATGCGGACGTGTCGTCGGCGCGGGCCGACAGTTGCCCGACCATCGACCGCACCACGGTCACGACGTCGGGGTCGTCGACGTAGTAGACCTGCCGACGGCCCTCGCGGCGGGAGCGGACGAGGCCGGCGAGTTTCAGTTTCGCCAGGTGCTGGCTGACCGCGGGCAGGGCGCCGCCCACCCGGTCCGCGAGGTGGGTGACATCGCACTCGCCCTGCGCCAGCGCCCACATGAGGTGCAGCCGCGCGGCCGACGCCAGCAGACCGAAAGCGGCAGCCGCCTCCGCCAGCACCTCGGCGGACGGATCCTCGAAGCCACCGATGTCCGCTGCCACAGCCCTCTCCCGTCCCACCCCGACCGTCACGCGCCGTACTCGCGTGGCTTCAGTCTAGGTGTCCGGCGGCACCCACGGCGGCCGGCAGGTCGAGCAAGAGCAGGGCGTGGAAGGGCAGTTGGCAGCGCGGCTGCGTCCCCCGTCGCATGCCTCTCACACCTTGCGCATGACTATGACCGTCACAGATGGGCGGCTACGGCGGGCAGCAGATCCTGGAAGGTCCGGCCGGCCGCGGGTTCCCCGATCGCCAGAGGCTGGCTGACGGGCTTTCGGGCGGAGCGTGCCGCCTCTCGCAGGCAGCGGAAAATCGTTCGACTGACCGGGCCGGATTCGTGATGATCCGCACTCGTGACGACTCCGAAGCAGTTCCTGGTCCGGGCCGCCGCCCGCAACAACGCCGAGTGGTGTGCGGTGATGAGCCGATCACACGGCTTGGCGGGCGAGTTCGGGGCACATGCCTGGGCCGCTCCGTCTCGCACGCCGCTGTATTACCCCGACGCGGTGACGCTGGTACCGGGCGCCGACCGGGCCGCGCTGGTGTCCCGGATCGACACTGTCGCACCCGGCGCCTCCGTCAAGGACAGCTTCGCCGACGTCGACCTGACGGAGGGCGGCTTCCAGGTGCTGGTCGAGGCGCAGTGGATCCACCGCCCGGCGAGTGCGCCCGCGCCGGCACCGGATTTTTCCTGGGACGTGGTGGGCGATCCGGATGCGCTGCGCGCCTGGGCGCTCGCCTGGGACGACGGGAACGGCAACGCGGACCTCTTCCGGCCCGAACTACTCGACGAGCCAGCTACCTTCGTGCTCGCTGGACGGCCCGCCGAGGGCCGAGTGGTCGCCGGAGCGGTGGCGAGCTGCAGTGAGCAGGTGGTCGGAATCTCCAACGTCTTCGCGCTGGACGGCGGCCCTGACGCGGCCTGGCCGGTCGTACTGGACGCCGTGAACGGGCTGTTCCCCACCCTGCCGGCGGTCGGCTACGAGCAGGGCGAGGACCTGGAGGCGGCCGTCCGCCATGGTTTCGAGCCGGTCGGTCCGCTGCGGATCTGGCTGTGCAGCCAGTAACCAGACCGGCTCCAGGGCCGCCCGAGCCCCCTGTCGCTTGACTTGACCCGGAAACAGCCTTCTTCGGTGAGGACTCTGGGCGCAGCCATCTCACCGTCCTGACACAGCCAAGTTCAGGACGCCTGAGCGTGCTCAGCGCCTCGTCTCGTACCTGGTCAGGACCACGCCGCCGGGAAACGTCCGCGTCTCCACCAGGTTCAGGTTCACCCAGCTGTCCAGCGCGGTGAAGAACGGCGTGCCGCCGCCCACCAGGACCGGATGGGCGACGATCACGTACTCGTCGATCAGCCCGGCGCGCATGGCCGCTCCGGCGAGCGTTGCGCCGCCGATGTTCATCGGACCGCCGTCCTCGGCCTTGAGGCGGGTGATCTCGGCGATCGCGTCGCCGGTGACCAGGCGGGTGTTCCAGTCGACCTTGTCGATCGTCGAGGAGAACACCACCTTCGGCGTGTCCCGCCAGTTCCGTGCGAACTCGATCTCCGCCGGGGTGGCGCCCGGCTGCTGGTCGCCGGTCGGCCAGTAGGAGCTCATCGTCTCCCACAGCTTGCGCCCGTACAGCGACAGGCCACTCGCCTGCTCATGGTCGAGCCACAACCGGAACAGCTCGTCGCTCGGCAGTCCGCTCCAGCCGATGTCGTCGCCGGCCGCGGCGATGTAACCGTCGAGGGTCAGGTTCATGCCGTAGATCAGTTTCCGCACGGCTCAGCCTTTCGTTCGTGGGCGTCCGGCGTATAGACCGGCGCCGCGCTGGAAACTCATCGGTACGCGATCTGGGCTCGCCGGTGGTCCTCGTGCTCGGGGCTCAGCGTGGTGTACTCGGCCGACGCGGACAAGCCGCCCGATCTCGACCTCGCCCTCGCCGCTCCACAGTGAGGTATCGCGGGCCACGATCCGGATCATGCAGGTGAGCGATGAGAACGCGGCGCGCAGCCGCTTGTTGTGGCCGGACTGCTGGGGCACGTAGGGAAACTGGTGGCCGAAGTCCCGCCCGACGCGGCGAAGCCGGCGCCGCTCGTGCCAGGAGCGGGGCGATGTTGGCGGGGTCGTTGACGTTGTCCCGGATCAGCAGCCAGCCGGTGTGGCTGGCCAGCCATTGCAGGGTCCACTCGGCCAGTGCCTCGATGGGTAGGGCGCCGGTCAGGGCCGGTTGCAGGGCGCCGGCGAGGTCCGCCAGTCCCTGCTGCACGCCGTCGGGAGTGTCGGCGGTGATCCACCGGATGGGGGGTGCAGCGGTGGGGGCGGGTGGCGGCCCAGTGCGCGGCCAGGTGCTCTTGCCGATGCCGCCCAGGCCGTGCACGGCGTAGACGAGGGCCCCGCCGGGGGTGGCGAGCGCGGCGTCGAGCCGGTCCAGTTCGCTGGTGCGGCCGACGAACAGGCCCGGGCGCACCGCCAGGTTGTCCAGCCCGGCCGGAGCCGCGACCTGGGCGGGAGACCGCAGTGCCTCGGGCGGCAGGGACAACGCCCGGGCGTGGTCCCCGGCAGCACGGTGGCGTAGTTGTCCCCTGTGATGACGACTGCCCGCTCGGCGTTTGCCTCTGCCCGTATGCCGGGTGGTTCCGGTTGCGTTCCTGCCCGCCGGAACGGTCGCCTCATGGGTGGGCGCCGCCAGGCTGATCACCGGCGGGCTGGTCGCCGGTGGAGAGCGGACCGGAGTTGGTTCCGCCGATGGCGATCGCACGGTTCCCGGATGCGGACACCGTGTCCGGGGCCGACGGCGGGGCGGGGTGCGGTCCAGCAGCGGATTGAGCGGGTGCGGGCTGGGCGGGTGCTGTGGCGTCGCCTGTCAGGACGGGGGCTCGGTTGTCCCCGCCGATGGCGACGGCGCGATCGGCCGTGGCCT
>NZ_JAWOAI010000039.1:0-33153 GCF_033194735.1 Streptomyces sp. W16 | reverse complement strand
GCCGCACCCGACTCCGTACCGCTCCCGCGCCGCCGGCCCGGCCGGAACTCCGCACCCGAACCCCGGCCCCACGACTGAACGACCTGCCCCGCCCGTCCGCGCCGAGACGCCCCGCGGACGCACCGGACCCGACGCGACCGGATCCCCTCCCGCCTCGTTGTCCCACCGCCTGCACGCAACAGGAAGAAGACGCCATGAGCGACCCCGTGACCGACCTCCTCATCGCCCTGCGGGACAACGTAATGGGAGTCACCGAATCCACCCTGGCCACCAGCGACGGGCTCGTCGTGGCCAGCGACGCGAACAAGACCCACCCCGAGTCCATGGCGGCGCTCGCGGCGGCGGGCCTCGCACTCGGCAACCGGCTCGCCGATCACGGCGGCGCGGGACACCTCCGTGAGATCACCGCGCGGGGCAGCACGGGCCATGTCATCGTGACGGCCGTCGGAGAGCGCGCGCTGCTCGCCGTAGTGGCCGACGACGGCCTGGACGAGGCGGCCTTCCGCCGCGAGATCCCGGCACTCACGGCGGAACTGCGCCGCCATCTGGACAAGGACGTCTGATCGACAAGAACATCTGAGCCGTCCCGGTCGTCTCATCGGTCCTGTGCGGGGTGACGGGAATTCCCCGCCGCCCCATCCTGCTACTCTGCGGATCCACTTGACCACTTTGAGTAAAACCCAGGGGTGTGCGCGTGAAGGTCGCCTGTGTCGGAGGCGGGCCCGCCGGCCTGTATCTCTCGATCCTGCTGAAGCGGCAGGACCCGTCCCACGACATCACCGTCTACGAGCGCAACCCCGAGGGATCGACCTACGGCTGGGGCGTCACGTACTGGCGCGGACTGCTCGACCAACTCCGGGCGTACGACCCCGAGTCGGCGCAGGCGGTCGACGAGCACTCGGTGCGCTGGAGCGACGGCGTCGCCTGCATCCGGGACCTCACGACCACCCAGCCCGGCGACGAGGGCCACGGCATCGGCCGCCACCGCCTCCTCAAGATCCTCGCCGAACGGGCCCGATCCCTGGGTGTGCGGCTGGAGTTCGACCACGACATCACCGCCGACGACCTGCCCGACGCGGATCTGATCGTGGCCGCCGACGGCGTCAACAGCGCACTGCGCACCCGCCACGCCGACCACTTCGGCGCCGAACTCACGCCCGGCCGCAACCAGTACATCTGGCTCGGCACCAGCAAGGTATTCGGCTCCTTCACCTTCGCCTTCGTGGAGAGTGACCACGGCTGGATCTGGTGCTACGGCTACGCGTTCGGCCCCGAGGGCAGCACCTGCGTCATCGAGTGCGCCCCCGAGACCTGGACCGGCCTCGGCCTCGACACCGCCGCCGAGGCCGACGGACTCGCCCTCTTGGAGAAGCTCTTCGCCGACCTCCTCGACGGCCACTCCCTGATCGGCCGCGCCTCGGCCGACGGCAGTGCCCAGTGGCTCAACTTCCGTACCCTCACCAACCGCACCTGGCACCGCGGCAACCTCGTCCTGCTCGGCGACGCCGCCCACACCACCCACTACTCCATCGGCGCCGGCACCACCCTCGCCCTGGAGGACGCCATGGCGCTCGCCGACGCCCTGCGCGACCACACCGAACTGCCGCAGGCCCTCGCCGCCTACGAACAGCGCCGTAGATCCGCCCTGTTGTCCATCCAGAGCGCGGCCCGCTACAGCGCCCAGTGGTACGAGAACCTCCAGCGCTACATCCACCTGCCCCCGCACCGCATGTTCGCCCTGCTCGGCCAGCGCCACTCGCCGCTGCTGCCGTACGTCCCGCCGCAGGTCTACTACGGCATCGACAAGGCGGCCGGACGGCTGGAGGCGCTGCGCCGGTTCAAGCGCTGGCTCGGCCCCAGGGTGGCGCGCACCGTCCACGCGCGGGCGCTCGCCTCCCGCAAGTAGGGTGCCGGGTCTCCCCAGCACGTTGGGTGAATGGCTATTCACCGGATAGGGTGAATAGCCATTCACCTTCTTTTACGTGTCCGCTGGAGTGCCCATGGGTCAGCCCGTCCCGATACCCGACCAGCCCGGCACCACCGGGCGGCCCCCCTTGCGGGACCGGCTCACCATCCCGGTGCTGGCGTTCGGCGGGATCCTCATGGCGGTCATGCAGACCGTGGTCGTCCCGCTGCTCCCGTCCCTGCCCCGGCTGACCCACTCCTCCGCGGGCGCCGTCTCCTGGATGGTCACCGCGACCCTGCTCTCCGGTGCCGTCCTCACCCCCGTGCTCGGGCGGGCCGGCGACATGTACGGCAAGCGGCGGGTCCTGATCGGTGCCCTGACCCTGATGACCGTCGGCTCGGTCATGTGCGCCCTGTCCTCCGACATCCGCGTACTGATCACCGCCCGCGCCCTGCAGGGCGCCGCGGCAGCCGTCGTCCCCCTGTCGATCAGCATCCTGCGAGACGAACTGCCCGCGGAACGCAGGGGCAGCGCGGTGGCGCTGATGAGTTCCACCGTCGGCATCGGCGCCGCGCTCGGACTGCCGCTCGCGGCACTGATCGTCCAGTACGCCGACTGGCACGTCATGTTCTGGGCGACCAGCGCCCTCGGCGCGCTCGGTGTGTGGGCGATCTGGTGGGCGGTACGCGAGTCGCCCGTCCGCGCACCGGGCCGCTTCGACGTGCTCGGCGCGCTCGGACTGGCCGCAGGACTGGTGTGTCTCCTCCTCGGGGTGTCCCAGGGCGGCCAGTGGGGGTGGGGGAGCCCGCGGATCCTGGCCCTGTTCCTCGCCACGGTCGTCGTGTTCGGCCTGTGGTGGTGGCAGCAACTGCGCGTCGAACAGCCCCTGGTGGACCTGCGGTTGGTGTCCCGGCCCCGGGTGGGCCTGTCCCACGTGGCGGCCCTGCTGACCGGCTTCGCGTTCTACGCCAACTCCCTGGTCACCGCCCAGCTGGTGCAGGCGCCCAAGGCCACCGGGTACGGGCTCGGACTGTCGATCGTCGAGACCGGGCTGTGCCTGCTGCCCGGCGGTGTCACCATGCTGCTGCTCTCACCCGTCTCGGCCCGGATCTCGGCGGCCCGCGGCCCTCGCATCACGCTCGCCCTCGGCGCCGCGATCATCGCGCTCGGCTATGTGGTGCGCATCGCCGACAGCCGCGACCTGTGGACGATCATCCTGGGCGCGACGGTCGTGGCCACCGGCACCACCTTCGCCTACTCGGCGCTGCCCACCCTCATCCTGCGCGCCGTCCCGGCCGACCAGACCGCGTCCGCGAACGGCGTCAACGTCCTGATGCGCACCATCGGCCAGGCCGTGTCCAGCGCCGTGGTGGCAGCCGTACTTGTGCACCACACCAGCCTCGTCGGCGGGCTCCCGCTGCCCACGCTGCACGGATACCTGATGGCGTTCGGCATCGCGGGCGTGATCGCCCTGGTCGCGAGCGCGGCGGCACTGACCATCCCGGGCGACCCCGCCCCCGACGAAACGCGGCCCACCCGGGACCGCGCCGAGGGCGCGCGGGACGAGGCGTTGGAGGGAGCATGAGTGCAGTGAGCACGACTCCACCCACCGCGTCCCCGCCCGCACGCCGGGACGCCGAGGCGACCAAGGCGGCCATCCTCAGGGCGGCCCGCTACCTCCTCGCGCGCAACGCGCACGCCGACATCACCCTCAAGGCCGTCGCCGAACGCGCCGGTGTCAGCGCCCCGTTGATCCTCAAGTACTTCGGCAACAAGGACGCCCTCTTCGCCCGCGTCATGTCCTTCGAGACCGACGCGGAGGCCCTGTTGGACGCCCCACTCGACGACCTGGGCCGCCACATGGTCCGGCACGTCCTGGCCAGCCAGCGCGAGCGGGGCGCCGATCCGCTGCTGCGCATCGCGTTCGCGCCCCTGCAGGGCGACCACGGCGACATCCTGCGCGTCAACTTCCGCGCCCAGGTGGTCGACCGCCTCGCCGACCGCATCCCCGGCCCCGACGCGGCCCTGCGCGCCGAACTCACCGTCGCGACGATCCTCGGCCTTGGCGTCATGTACGGCATCGCCCGCGGCGCCCGCCTTCGCACGACCGCGATCGACATCATCGTGGACCGCTACGGACCCACTGTGCAGGCGCATTTGACGCCTTAGGCGTACCGGCGTGCCCGTCGGTACTGACGGGCCAGGACCCGCAACGTGGCGAACGTCGCCGGCCCCGTGTCGTGGAGCAGGACCTTGCCCCCCGCGCGTCGTACCGCGCCGAGCCGTAGTTCCTGGACGGCGATCAGGGCGTCGAGGAACGGCCGGTGTTCCGCTGCGACAAGCTCGGGCAGCGTACGGCAGCCCGCGAGCGTGGTCCCGGCGAGGCCGGCCTGTTCCCGGACCACTCGGTCCAGCGCGGGCACGCACTCTTCCGACCTGCTTCGCAGATCCTCGAACTTCAGCCCGTGCCGCGCGAGTTCGTCCCGTGGGATACCGATGCGGTCGTTCTCGGCGTCCTCGCGGAGATCGGCGAGGAAATCGCTGCGCTGCCAGCCCTCGATCAGGTCCCGGCACCCCTTGAGGTATGACTCGTACGCGTCGGAGTCGGCCGGAGCGAGCAGCGACGCGGTCAGCATCAGGCCGGGCAGCGAGTAACTGTCCACGTACGTCTGGAAGTCGGCCTCCGTCTCGAAGCCGGTCCACCTCGCGTCGACGGGAGCGCCGTCGAGGAAGTCGCGTACCCGGGCCGCCATGTGCGGGTGGCGGCGCACGGTGTCCCAGAGCACCAACAGGCCGTCCTGGGCGGGCGGTTCGCCGCTTTCCAGAGCCGCCGTGGTCTCGGCGTCCCAGGCGGCGAGGGCCGCGGTGCGCTCGTCCACGGCACCGGTGTCGATCAGTTCGTCGGTCGCGTGCATGTAGGCCACCGCGGCGACGACCGGCGGATGCAGCTCCGCCGGCAGCAGCAGCCGTACCGCGACATACTCGTGCAGCGCGTACCTGCGCACGATCCCGCGCTGGGCGTCGTAGGCGCGCCGCAGTCGCGGGTCGGCGATGCCCGCCTTCGTCAGCGCGGTCGGCCAACCGGTCACAACTCTCCCTGTGTCAAGATCACCGACACAGCCTAGTCAGTGCTAGCCGAACAGCCGGTCCAGGAAGGCGTTCCCGAACACCCCGTGCGGGTCGAGCCGGTCGAAGGTCCCCGCCGCCTGCCCCCACACCGACTCCCCGAACGAGCCCGGGACCGCCGTCCCGAGCACCTGCTCGTCGCTCCACGCGGCCTGCTCGGTGTAGGCCCAGCCCTTGGACCACTCGACCCGGGTGCCGTCGTACGAGCGGAACAGGAACTGCTCCAGCTCCCGCAGGAACTCCTCCGCGTACGGCGTACCGGGCAGCGTCAGGACGTCCAGCCAGACCGCCGTGTCCCACTCGGGGTGCTCGGCGCTCGGCCGCAGCGCGGACAGCAACGGAGCGTGGGCGCCGGTGAGTTCGGTGTCGGCGGGGTGGTCGAGGCCGGTGGCCCGGATCTCGACGGTGCCGTTGACGGGGAACCGGCCGAGGGCGGCGTACGCGGCGAGCCGCTCCTGGTAGAACTCGGTGAACTCGTGTACCACGCGCTGCACTTGGGCCCGACTGGTGAGCACCGCGTAGCCGTTGGCGGTCTCCCGCAGTGTCGTCGGCCTGACGTAGAGCAGCGTGTTCTTCGACGGCCCCCAGATGTCCGCCGACAGTGTCGCCGTCAACCCCAGCGCGGCGACGTCGAGTTGGGCGTTGCCGAGCACCGGCGCCAGATACCACGCGCCGTCCGACAGGATCCGCCCGACGAGATCCGCCACCAGCGTCGGCACGTTGTCGGAGAACGGATAGTTGTACGGCGACGAGACGCGCCGTGAGGTCAACGGCCGGGTCGGTGCCACGCTCCACACCTTCAGCCAGGGGTACTCGGTGAACGCGAACCAGATCGCCTCGGACCGCCCCGACTCGTCCAGGAAGCTCGCGAAGGTACGCCCGCCGGACCCGGGTGCCGCGAAGAGCTCGGTGGCCGGGATGTCCGTACGGCTGAGGCAGCGCAGGTTCGTGTTCGCCCCCACCCGCAGCACGACCTCGGTGACCAGCGAACGCCCCAGATGGGTGAGCAGCGCCGCGCAGTCCGCCTCGTCGCGGGTGTAGGTCCGCAGGACGTACGCGCCGGTGTCCGTGTCCCACACCACCGCCGTCAGCGACAGCACCAGATTGCTGAGCGACCCGAACGTGTGCCCGGCCGTCCGCTCCTCGCCGTCAGCCGGTACGGCCGTGCCGTGCGCGTCGATGGCCAGGGCGCCGCCGAGCGTCAGATCGCCGGGGGCGGGCGCGGCGGTGAGACCGAGGCCGTGCCCCTCCAGATAGGTGAGCAGCGCTTCCAGGGTGACACCGGTGCCGGCCCGGACGGCCGAGGCGGAGTCCAGGGTCAGGCCGGTGAGGTGCGGGGCGGTGTCGACCAGCAGCACCGGCGCGTCAGACGCCGTACCGGACTCGATCGTGAGCGGTGACCAGCCGTGCGAGGAACCGCGGGCGCGGACCCGCCAGCCGTGCTGCCAGGCCCAGTTGACGACGGACACCACCTGGCCGGCGTCGGTCGGCGCGCACGCCCACAGCCCGTCGGCGGTGATCTCGCCGACCCAGTTGCGGTACGCCGAGCGGTAGAGGTCGACCTCGGCCGGGAAGTCGGGCAGCTCGGCCGCGGCGACGGCCGGATCGGCCGTCAGGAGGACGGGCACGGCGGCCAGGGCCGCCGCCGAGAGGAGGAAGCCGCGACGGGTCCAGGGAGCGGAACTGCCGTTCCCCGACTGGAGGTTGTTCGCCACATGATCGGTCACGCGCACACGCTAGGCGGGAGTTGACACGAGTAGGCACCCTGTCGAGCCGGTTCACTCGTGTGAGTGAAAGATTCACAGGTCGCGGCCCGGAGGATCCCGTTCCGCGGATGTCAGTGCCGGATGACAGACTGGTGACATGGACGAACGTGTAATCGGCAGGTCGCAGCAGCAGGCATCCGTCGTCGGTCTCGGCACCTGGCAGCTGGGCGCCGACTGGGGAGACGTCGACGACAAGGAAGCCCTCGCCGTGCTGGAGGCGGCGGCGGAGTCGGGGGTGACCTTCTTCGACACGGCCGACGTGTACGGCGACGGACGCAGCGAGCAGACCATCGCCGCCTTCCTGAGCGGCCGGCCCGATCTGCATGTCCTGGTCGCGACGAAGATGGGCCGCCGCGTCGACCAGCTCCCGGAGAACTACGTCCTCGACAACTTCCGCGCGTGGAACGACCGTTCGCGCCGCAACCTCGGCGTCGACCGCATCGACCTGGTGCAGCTGCACTGCCCGCCGACTTCGGTCTACTCCTCGGACGAGGTGTTCGACGCCCTCGACACCCTGGTAGCCGAGGAGCGCATCGCCCGGTACGGCGTCAGCGTCGAGACCTGCGAGGAAGCCCTCACCGCGATCGCCCGGCCGAACGTGACCAGCGTGCAGATCATCCTCAACGCGTTCCGCATGAAGCCCCTGCTCCAGGTGCTCCCGGCCGCCCAGCAGGCGGGCGTCGGCATCATCGCGCGCGTGCCCCTCGCCTCCGGCCTGCTGTCCGGCAAGTACACCAAGGACACGGTCTTCCCGGAGAACGACCACCGCACCTACAACCGCCACGGCGAGGCCTTCGACCAGGGCGAGACCTTCTCCGGCGTCGACTACGCGACGGGCGTCGAGGCCGCCGCCGAGTTCTCCGCCCTCGCCCCCGAGGGATACACCCCGGCCCAGCTGGCCCTGCGCTGGATCATCGACCAGCCCGGTGTCACCACGGTGATCCCCGGCGCCCGCTCACCCGAACAGGCCCGCGCCAACGCGGCGGCGGCCGAGCTGCCTGCCCTCTCCGAGGCCACGCTCACCGCGATCCGCGACCTCTACGACCACCGGATCAAGGACCAGGTGGAGGGGCGCTGGTAGACCCCGGCCCCGCTGCGCCCCGCCTGGTCGCGGGCGGGGTGGTCACCCGGCGCCCGCGGTGCTGGTTCGTACCGCCGCTGCGGGCGTGGCAGCGGCGAACGAAGAGGACCCGACGACACCGAGCCGTGCCAGCTGCCGGTCGTGGACCCGGCTGAGCAGCACGACCGAGAGCGTGGCACCGATCAGCGCGCAGAACATGTCCCACTGCGTGTCCCACACATCCCCCTGCGTGGCCAGGAAGGCGTCCGCGCTGTGCCCGCCGATCACGGCCGCCGCCCACTCGAACAGCTCGAAGAGGGCGCTGAAGGCCAGGCACGCGCACACGGTGAGCGGCGCCAGCCAGCGGCTGCCGCGCAGGGGCGAGGTGCGGGTGAGCAACTCCCGTACCAGGACCGCCGGTACGAAGCCCTGCATCAGGTGCCCGAAACGGTCGTAGGGATTCCGGCTGAGCCCGAACGTGTCCCGGACCCAGTCGCCGATCGGCACCTGCGCGTATGTGTAGTGGCCGCCCACGGCGAGGACCAGCGCGTGCGCGGCGAGCAGGCAGCACAGCAGGCCGGTGAGAGGGAAGCGCCGCCAGGTCAGGACGATTGCCGGCAGTCCGACGAAGACCCACACGGTCTCCAGGAACCAGGTCGTGCGGTCGTGCGGATGCCAGGCGGAGACGGCCAGGCCCGCGACCACCAGCGCGACCATCAGAGCGGGCAGACGGCGCCTGGGCGCGGAAGGAACGACGGACACGATGGGGCTCCCTTGTCGTGGGGAGCCCCATCGTGTCCGAAGGCCGAAGCCGCTACATGAGTACGGCTACTCAGCCGGAGTGGTGGTCTTGCGCAGCGCGGTGAGGCAGCTGTCGATGGCCTGCTGGAGTTCCTCCAGACGCTGGACCATGTCGTCCTCGTAGAAGTCCTGGGCGTCGTCGAAGGTCAGCTCCTCGAACGCCTTCGTGGCCTTCTGCAGACTGCTGTAGAACTTCGTCCGCCGCTCCTGGACACGGAGTTCGGGGTCCGCCTCCACCGTCTCGACGACCAGGTTCTTCATGGTGTCGTAGGCCTCGGTGGCCCACCCGCCGGTGTCCTCGCCGTCCTCCAGCTCATCGAGCAGCGACAGATGCCGCTCGGCCTCCTGGCGTACGTCGAGGGGCGCGTCCACGGTCTGTCCGGCGGGCGTCTTGATCTGGCCCGACTCGGCGATCTGGCGGACGTAGCCGATCCGGTCCGCCGAGCGGCTCTCCGTCGCGACGGCCTTCTTCAGGTCGTCGGTGCGGACCACGTCGCGGGCCAACTCGGCCTGCAGCTCCGGGTCTTCACGCACCCGGTCGAGCAGGGCCTGCCGGGCCGCGCGCGCGGTGGACGGGTCGGCGAGGATCGCGGCCCGCAGCGCGGTCGGGTTCTCCGCGACCTCCAGCGCCTTGGTGGGCCGGATGCCCTCCGCCTCGGCGGCCTCGGAGATGGCGGTGCCGCGCTCGGAGGTGGCGCTGGAGCGGGAGACGTAGTAGTTCAACCACACGTCGGCGTCCGGGAGTTCGACCTCCTGGCCGGGGGCCAGCTCCTCGAAGTGCGGGACGAGACCGTCGTCCGCGGCCCGGTCCCAGGCCTTGTAGTAGCGCATGACGCGCTCGGGGGAACAGTCGGCGAGTTCGGCGAACTCCTTCGCGGACACCTTCGGCGTCTCGTCCGCGCTCTGCCCGCCGGGCCGTACGCTGCGCGCCACCTTCAGGCCGAAGGCCCAGCCGCCGGTGCGGGCGTAGGCTCCGAACTCGTGCGCGTCCCGGGCGACGAGGCCGGCGTCGTCGAGGGCGGTGAAGGACGTCTCGGCCTGGTCGATCACTACGGTCAAGGCGGACTCTCCTGGGCTTGAGATGAGGCATGGTGCGAACACGCAGCCTATATCCACCCATTGCCGCTGGTTTGAGCGCCCGGCCCTCGCGTCGCCGTCAGTTCGCCGCCCGCCGGAAGGTCTTGAAGAAGGTCTGCAGCGCCTGGCGGTTGGCCGCGTCGTTCCACTCGTCGGCGGGCGTCGTCCACCGTAGCGAGAAACTGCGCCCGCCGCCGATCAGGAAACCGCGCCCGAGCGTACGCACCCTGGCGTCGCCGGTGCCGGAGAACCACTCCAGGTCGGCCGCCTTGTCGCCCTGGTACGTGGTGGCCCTGATGTCGCCGATCTGCTGGAAGCCCTCGGTCTGCTTCAGTCCCGGCAGGACGTCGTCACGCCAGATGGCGACCGGATCCGGGCCCGCCTGAGTGCTGTACGTCACGGCCAGGGTGCGCGGGTCGCCCGAGGCGCCGAAGGTGACGCGATAGGCGATGTCGGAGTCCCGCTGGGTGTCCAGCACCTTCCAGCCCTTGGGGAGCGCGACGGAGAAGCCCTCCGGTGCCTTGAACACACGGAAGCCGGCGGGCAGCGCGGAGGCGGTGGGGGAGGGGGACGCGGTGACCGAGGGCGAGGCGGAAGCCGCGGGGGAAGCAGGGGATGTCGGTGAAGGCGTGGCGGAGGGGCTGTAGGCGTGACCGTCGACGTTCTCGCCCGGGGTTTTTGCCGAGGCGGAGGCGGACGGGAGGGGTGCGGGAGAGGCGGCCGACGAGGTCTCGGTGCCCGGGAGTTGGTGGGTGGCGGCGAGCACGGCGACCGTGACGGTGCCGACGGCCAGCGCGGTCCCGACGGCCATGCCGCGTCCGCTCCAGGTGGTGCCCGCGCCGCGGAACGTGTCGTAGGCCCGCCGCAGCCGGGGCAGCGGGACGGGCTCGCGATCCGCGTACGGGTCCTCGTGCAGGATGCGGGTGAGGGCCTCGCGGGCCACCGGGCGGGTCATCCGCTCGCGGGAGTTCTTGCGCAGCAGCCCCTGGATGACCTGCGCGAGCGGTCCGGCGCGCGACGGGCTGCGCATCGGAAGCCGGTCCACGCCCTTCAGGGTTGCCTCGGGGCGGCCCCGGTCCCTGAAGGGTGGGTGTCCCTCGACCAGCGTGTAGAGGATCGCGCCCAGCGCCCACAGGTCGGCGGCCGGTCCGATGCGCTCGTCGCGGGCCTGTTCGGGGGAGGCGTACGAGGGCGCGGTGAGCCGTGGGACGAGGGTGGCGCCGGCGAGTCCGAAGCCGGTCAGGACGACAGTGCCCCGGTCCCGCACGAAGACCTGGCCGGGGCTGAGTTCGCCGTGGGTGATGCCCTCGCTGTGCGCCGCCTCCAGGATGTCGAGCAGTTCGAGGCCGATGCGGGCCGCCCGTACATAGTGGAACGTGCCCTGCTGGGCGAGGAGTTGGCCGAGCGGTGTGCCGTCGATCCAGTCGGTGACGGTCCACAGGGTGCCGGCCTCCTCGACGGCGTCCATGACCTGGGCGACCCGGGTGGGAGCGAGCAGCACCATGATCTCGGAGGTGCGCATGATGGCGGCGGTGGTCCGGCGGGCGCTCTCCTCGTCCAGCGCGCCGGGCAGTGTCACCTGCGTGAGCAGGCAGGGGCGCTCGGCGGCCATGTCCTCGCCGTACCAGGTGACACGGTTCGTCTCGCGGTGCGCGACCTCCATGGGTCGGTATCTGCCGGCGACTGACTCGTGTACGGAGACGTGCGTCTCGACCATGGCCATCCCTCGCTGAAACCCCTGGCTCTCACCTTTCCCAGAAGTACGGCGGCTGTGATGGGGTGGTTCAAAGGAAACCCAATTCCCCGTTGTTCTTGCCTTTTATTCAATCGAGGCGGGCAGGTGTGCGAGGAAATGTCGACGGGGAATATCCCTCCCCGACCTGGTGGTAACCACCGGTAACGAGCAACTTTCCCGCCGCGGACGCCCTGACCAGGCCCTCTTGCCCTGTCCGGGCCGGTCCCTGCGCCTGAGGACTTCCCGCGGCCACCTGGCCGTTCCCGGGAGTTCGCGCGGAAGTGCGTGCCGGTTGTGTACTTGATGCGGGGGCCGGGCGGTGGGCTTGATGAGCGCTGCCGTTGTTTGTGGCAACGATGGATTGACTGGGGGCCTCGTGCCCGGTCGACACTCGTCCGAGTTCTCCCTTGAGTGCTCATCTCTCCTGGACGATGGTGGAGACGGCACTCTCTCGGGGGACGGGGGACCGACATGGCCGGGCCATTCGTCGGGCGCAGCGAACAACTCTCAGCTCTCCGCGCCCGGTTGGCGCGGGTCGTCGAAGGCGAACCCTGCCTGGTACTGGTCGAGGGGCCGGCCGGAATCGGCAAGACATCACTGGTCGGCCGATTCCTCGCCGACCACCCCGAGACGGAGGTGCTGACCGGTTGTGGCGAGGAGGGCGAGGCCGGTACCCCGTTCGGCCTGCTCGACCACCTCTTTTCAGACACACAGGTGTCGATTCCCCGGCCCGCGACGGCTGATGCGCCGACCGCCGGTTCCCTGCTGGTCGACGGACTCGGGGAAGTGCAGATGCGCATCGGCCGGCCGCTGATCCTCGTCGTGGACGACGTGCAGTGGGCGGATGCTCCGTCGCTGCAGGCCCTGGCGTTCGCCCTGCGGCGGCTGCGCGCGGACCGGGTCCTCACGATCGCCGTCACCCGCGAAGCCGACGACCCGGCCCTGCCCGAAGGGTTGCGCCGCCTGCTCCTGCGCCAGGACACCTTGCGCCTGTCCTTGGCCGGGCTGACCGCCGCCGAGGTGTCCGAGCTCGTCGACGCCCACGCCGGGCCGCTGCCACCTGCCGCCGTGATGCGACTGTTCGACCACACGGGTGGCAACCCTCTGTACCTCAAGGCCTTGCTTGAGCAGGTACCGATGGACCGTCTCATGTCGTCGGCGTCCACGCTGCCGGCGCCGCTGGGATACAGCCGGCTGATCGAGAGGCAGCTGACGAACTGCACTGAAGAGGCGCAGGCCCTGGTCAACTCGGCGTGCGTGCTGGGGAATTCCAGTCCGCTGCATACGGCTGCCCGGCTCGCGGACCTGAAGCATCCGCTGTCGGCGCTGGAGGAGGCGGTGGGCCAGGGTCTCCTGCAAGAGGTGCTGGAGCAGGGCGGCAGTCGCGTGCGTTTTCCGCACCCCATGGTGCGTGCCACCGTCTACGCCGGGCTCGGCCCCGTCCGGCGCAATTCTCTGCATGTCGCCGCGGCGGAACAGGCGAGCACATCGTTCGGCCGTCTGCAGCACCTGGTGCACGCCGCGTGGGGTCCCGACGACGCACTGGCCGGCCAACTGTCCGAGCTGGCCCACACCGAGGCGGCCGCTCGCCGCTGGGGTACCGCCGCCCTGCTGTTGCGTGACGCCGCCCGGCTGGCCTGCGGTGAGCGGGACCGGCTGTGGTACAGCGTCAAGACGATAGAGGCACTGCTGTGGGAAGGGCGCCGCGACGAGGCGCAGGTGCTCTTCGACGAACTTCCCGGTGATTCCGGCTCGCCCGCGTACCGGTACGCCCGTGCTCTGCTGTCGCCGTTCAACGGCGAGATCTCGCAGGGGGAGGCCTTGCTGCGGGACGCCTGGGAAAGCTGCGACACCCGGGCGGACCCCGAACTCGCCGCGCACGTCGCCGGATTGCTCAGCTCGGTGATGTTGTCCGTCAACCAAGGACTGCAGGCGGCCGAGTGGGCGGGGCGGGCCATGAGCCTGTGGCCGCGGCGGACGTCCGAAGGCATGTTGCGCTACGTCCAGATGGCCGGCTGCGGCCTCGGCGGCGACATCGCCCGCGGCCTCGCGCTCGCCGCGGACCTTCCCAAAGCCTCGCTCGTCGCCGTGTCCGATGTCGATCTGCTGTGCGGGCGCGGGCTGTTGTGGATGTGGGCGGGTGAACTGGACGAGGCCGCGCGGGACTTGCGGGAGGCGATCTTCATCTGCCGCGGTGGCCCGATGATGCTCCGCATCGTCGCACTGCTGAACCTGGGACTCACGGAGTACGCGCTCGGCTCCTGGGAGCAGGCGGCTCAGCGGCTGGAATCGGCTGCCTCACTCGTCGACGACGCAGGCCTCGACCTGCTCGCGACCGTTCACGCCTGCACCGCCCATGTCCAAGCCGCCCGCGGGCAGGACGATCGCGCGCTCTGGCATCTGGCCCGGCTTCCCGATGTCCCCGTCACCTGCGGCACCGTCCTGACCGAGGCAAGGCGTGCGCGCGCCTTTCTCGCCCTGCTCCAGGGACAACCGGGCGTCGCCGCGGACGAGCTGACACCACTGCTGGAGGCCGATGCCGTGGAAGGTCTGTGCCAGCCGATGACCGCACCATGGCGCGATCTGCTGGCCGAGGCGTTCATCGGGCTCGGACAGCTTGATCAAGCCGAGGAAACGCTGACGGCCTACGACAAACTCACCGCTGAGTGCGGTCCCCAGGAGGCTCGGGCCGCTGGTTGGAGAATCCGGGGGATGCTGCTGGCGGCGCGCCGCGACGTCGAGGCCGCGGAACGCGCCTTCCAGGAGGGGCTGGTGCACACGGCACGAGTCCATGCCCCGTTCGAGCAGGCCCGCCTTCGGCTGGCGCTGGGCCAGTTGCTGCGCCGCACCGGCCGACGGGCCTGCGCGGCGCGGGAACTCCACGCCGCGCACACGATCCTGACCGGGCTCGGTGCGACTCCCCTCATTCGGCTGTGCGAGCGGGAACTCGCTGCCTGCGGGATACCCGGCACGGCCGGGCGACGGCCGACAGCCGCCGAGGCCGGCACTCAGCTGACGCCCCAAGAACTCGCCGTCGGCCGCCTCGCCGCCGGCGGACTGACCAACCGTCAGGTGGCGCGGGAGCTCGTGATCAGCATCAAGACGGTCGAGTACCACCTCGGCAATGTCTACGCCAAGCTCGGTATCTCATCCCGCACAGGGCTGATGACGAGGCTCCCGCCCGGCCCGTTCAGCGCTGGATGAGGAAGCGCGGGCTCGTTGCGAAGCTGGCGTCCGGGTCCTGCAGACCCACGTAGACGGAGGCGTAGACCTCGCACTGGTGTCCCTTGTGCTTGTTCAGCTCCGCCGCCGTGATCGCGAAGACGAACGTGCTCTGCTGCTTGTTCCAGGGTGCCTGGGTGAGCAGACCGCTGGCCCCTCCTGCCAGTGAGGTCGGGATGTTCGTGCCGTCGACGAGGTCCTTCACGGTGACCACGACCTCGTACGGCGCCCCCAGCCGGAAGACGGCGTCGCCGGCCTCGGCGTCCACCGCGACCTCCGCGGGCTCCTTCGGATTGAGCGTCGGGTCAGCGCTGGGGCTGATGGTGTTCCGGGCGAAGACACGCACGATCTCCACATCGTTCGGTCCCACGTCGATCATCTCCCTCATGGCGACGGAACCCGCCCGGCCCCCTGCCGGACTTCGCCTGCCGCACCCCAAGGACACTAGGAACAGACCGGGCCACCCGCCCTGGGGCACACCCCGGGTAAAACCCCAGAAGAGTCACCGGCACGGCCAGGGGTGTGACCGCACGCCTGGTGCCTTGTCAGTGCCGCGCCTGTGTGGGGGTTCCGTCGGGGTCCAGCCCGTAGGGCCACCACTTGTCGATGCGGAAACCCTCCGTCACTCCGGCCTTCTCGCAGATCCATGCCAGTCTTTTCACTGCGAACGTGTTGCCGGCGTCAGCGAGCTGACGGGCGAAGGCTTCGGCAGTCGCCCGATCTCTCGCGAGTTCGCGCAACCTGGCCAGGTTCAGCCGGTTTCCCAGGTCGCCGGTGCCGAGGGTCTGCGGGTACAGAGATTCGGCGGCTCTGCGGTCCTCGGTCCATTTTTGCAGCGCGGCCAGATTGAGCACGTCCCGGAGGTCGCCGTCGCCGGGACGAGAGGAGAGCGATTCGGTGACCTTCTGGCTCTGAGCCCATTGCCGGGTCACGGCCCATTGCAGTACGGCGATGGTGTGGCCGGACTCGGCGAGCCGTCGGGCCAGGGCTTCGGCTCCCTCCTGGTCTCCTGCCCCGTCCCGCATGGTGGCCAGGTTCAGGAGGGCACTGGGATCGCCGGCATCGGAGGCCTGCCGGGCCAGAGATTCGGCCTCCGCGCGATCGCCCGCCTGCTCCCGCATGACGGCCAAGGACCCCAACGCCTTCGTACTGCCGACATCCGCGGCACGTTGATAGAGCCGGGTCGCCCATTGCAGGCGACAACGCTCTTGGGCCGCTCCGGCCACCTTGTTGAGGTCGTCGGGGTTGGTGAGGTGGGTGTGCGCGGCGAGCCAGAAGGACGCGGGCGGACACAGCCACCGGCGGGTGGCGCGGGCGTACTGCTCAAGGTAGTCGGCGAGCCGAAGCGCCGGCGTTGTCGCGGGGGCGGGCGAGGTGGCTGAAGGCGGTTCTGGCGCGTGTGATGCGGGACGTACGGTGGCGGGGCGCATGGGTGCTTGCTTGCCGTGGACAGGGTGGGCGAGTTCGGCGATCGCCGCCTCGGGCCAGTCGTCGGCGAGATCGTGGCAGTCGGGGCCGGCGAGGTAGTCGAATGCCGCGTCGGTGAGGAAGGTCTGCGGCAGGTGGAGCGCGACGCCGAGGCGGCGCGCGTCCATCGCTGCTTCCAACAGCGCCCGGGCCGGTGGCGTTCCGCGTTCGTAGCGGCGCAGCAGTTCCGGAGCTCCGGCCAGGTCCTGTGTCACCCGCCCGTGGGCGCCTGCTCTCGTGAGAGCGTCGGCCAGCAGCCGGTCGCCTTCCTTGCCCTGGACGAACGCGGAGCGCAACGCCTCCGCGTCGAACCTCTCCGGAACGGAGAGCGTGCGGCCGGCCAGGAGTTCCCGTGCTCGACTGTGGGGGTCCGGTCGGCCGGGCAGCGGCAGAGCTGAGTACTGGCGGTCGTAGTCGGGCCACAATGTGCCCAGGACCAGGACAGGGGCTCGTCCTGGATCGGTGAGGAGGGTATGCACCGACGCGGCGATACGCTCGCCCGACTGACCGTCGCCCAGATAGTGCTGAGCCTCGTTCAGCCACAGCACCGTGTGCGGGCGGACACGTTCGAGGGCTTCGAGGGCGGCCTCGGCGCGAGTCGGATCGAAGGGATGCCACAGCCGCCACCCCTCATCGGCGAGCGGTTGGACGGCTTCCCAGCAGGCTCGGGTCTTGCCCGTCGAGGAAGAGCCGACCAGGACCAGTAGCCGGCTTTGGCCGGCCTTGGCGTCCTGGACCGCCTGCGCCAGGACGAGGTCGTGCGCCCGACGTACGTAACCCGGCAGCGGTTGCGGCGCACCGCCAACGCCGAGTCCGTCGAAGGCGGTTCCGGCAGGATGGACTTCCAGGTCATGAGGCTCCCACTGGCCGATCGGCTTGCCGGGTGCGGACTCGCCCTCGTGAACCAGGTCGCTGTCCTCGGTCGCCGCAGTGCGGCGCAGTGCCAGCAATTCGTCGGGCGGCAGGCCCAGCTTTTCCGCGAGCACCGCCACGGTCCTGGCGGACGGCACAGGACCGTCCTGCTGGAACGCTTCCGAAACCGTCGTACGGCCCAACGCCGCACGGCGGGCGAGTTGCGTCTTGTCCATCCCCGAGGCGGCCAGCCCATCGCTCAGCCGCTTGCGCAGCTCGGCGAGAGCCGCAGCGGGTGTGTTCTGGTTGCGTCGGCTCTGCTCTCCCAACACGCGCTCCCCGAGTCGTGCTGTGTCCGCCAGAGTTCATCATCGCCCGGACGGACCCCGGCGCACACCGGCAGCGCGAGCTTCGACGATGTCAACGTCCCATCGCGCACAGGGAGTCGGGCATGCCGAAGGTCGCCGTCGTACTGAGTATCGCCGCGCTCGTCATCGTCGTCGCAGCGCTGGCCGCCGCCGGCGCGGCCGCACTCGCCCGCCTGGACGGTGCCGGCTACCCCACCGCTCTCAAACAGGCCACGGTCGCGTTCGCCGCGGTCATCACGCTCGCGACAGCCGTGACCACCGCCATCGTCCAGGCGTGCTGTTGAACCCGTAGCGCACGATCGTCTTCGGCCGGGATCAGCGGTCGGAAGTGGTCAGCAGGCCGATCAGGAAGACCGTGATCGAACGCTCAAGTGTGGCGGCGAAGGGCGTGCGGAGGAACACGAGACTCGGGTCGTTGGCGTACGCGTCGCGCACGGCCGTCGCCGGATGGCTGTGCGTCCACAGCGCTCCGACGAGAACGATCGTCATGCTGGCCGCTTCGGCCGCTTCCCGGTCGCCGAGCTCCGGCAGGATCTCCCGCAGCATGGCCGCCAGACCGGCAAGTCCGTCGTGGGCCCCCCGCTTGTACCTCGCGGCCACCTCGGGAGAGACGTTGTGCTCAAGGATGCCGGCCTGGGCGCTGAGCAGTTCGCAGAGCATCCTCCGGGACGCGAACGACGTGGCCAGACCTGATGCCACCGACTCGGCTCTCGTGATCGCGGAACCCGTCCGGTCGACGCAGGCGGGCAGCTCATCGACCACCTCGGTCAGGAAGTCGCGGGTCAGGCTCTCCAGGAGGTCCAGGAGGACAGCCTCTCGCGACTCGAAGTAACGCATGACGTTCGACTTCGCCAGTCCCACGCGGCGGCTGAGCTCATTGAGGCTCAGGGCTGACACCGGCATCTCGCTGAGCATGGTCGCCGCTGTCTCCAGGATGCTCCGGCGGCGGACTTCGCGCTGCTCCTCGGTTCTGGCGCGCTGGAACGTGTTCATGCGCACATGTTACAGACCTCCGGTCCCTTGTGTAGAGACCGAAGGTTTCTTATGCTCGAAGAGGCCGCCGGTCTGTTAGGTCGGTGGGATCGGCGTGGCCTGCCCGATCCCGGCCGCGAGTCGGTTCGACGTCAGGTCCTACGAGTTCTGAGAGCGGGAAGCCGTAATGACGAAAAAAGTAGCCCTGGTCACCGGTGCCTCCTCGGGCATCGGCGAAGCCGCCGCCCGACAGCTTCAGAAGGCAGGCTTCGTCGTCTACGGCGCGGCCCGGCGCACCGACCGGATGAGCGGTCTGGCGGCGTCGGGCGTCCGCACGCTCGCGCTCGACGTCACCAGCGAGACCTCGGCCGGCAAGGCGGTCGCCGAGATCATCGCGGCCGAGGGACGCATCGACGTTCTCGTCAACAACGCCGGCTACGGCTCGTACGGCGCGCTGGAGGACGTATCCCTGGAGGAGGCCCGCGCACAGATCGAGGTGAATGTGTTCGGCCTGGCGCGGCTGACCCAGCTGGTCCTTCCGCACATGCGCGCTCAACGAAGCGGCACCATCGTGAACATCAGCTCCATGGGCGGCCGGTTCGCCACACCTATGGGGGCCTGGTATCACGCCAGCAAGTACGCCGTCGAAGGCCTCAGTGACGCGCTGCGCCTGGAAGCCAAGCGGTTCGGCATCGACGTCGTACTCGTCGAACCCGGCTCCATCCGGACCGAATGGGGCGCGATCGCGGCCGGCAAGCTGCGTGCCACCTCCAGCCACGGGCCGTACGCAGAACAGGCCGACGCGATGGCCAAGTCCCTGGAGCGAAGCTCCCGGCCCGGCACCCGCATGACCTCACCCGCCGTCGTCGTCGGCAAGGCCGTGGCCACGGCGGCGACCGCCCGGCGACCGCGTACCCGCTATCGCGTCGGATTCGGAGCGCGCCCCCTCATCCTCCTCAGCGGGCTGCTGCCGGACCGCACCTTCGACGCGCTCGTCAAACGCTCGTCAGGTGTGCCGGCGTGAAGGCCCTCGCGCCGACACCGACTCCGCAGAACCGGACAGCAACTCCGAAGAACGGGACACCAACTCCGAAGAACGGGACACCAACTCCGAGGAACCGGACATCAACTCCGGTGAACCTGACCCCACTTCAGAAGTGAAGGAAAGACCATGACCGAATCCACCGCCCCTCGGCCCAAGGCCCTGATCGTCCTGTCGTCGGCACGGCTGCTCCCGCTGAGCGAGCCCGCCGGCCACCCCGGGATACCGACCGGGTTCTTCCTCGTCGAACTAGCCGCCGTAATGGCGAAGTTCGAGAACGAGTACGACTTCATCCTGGCCACGCCGGACGGCCAACTGCCGCAGCTCGACGTCAACGGACTCGCTCTCAACTTCCATGCGGCCGGAAACCTCGGCCCCGCCACCGCCCGCACCACCATGCAGATCGGAGTCGAGCGGTTCAGTCCCGAGAAGCTGCGCGAGAAGAACCCGGACCTCCTCAAGCGCCGTGAGAGCGAACTCGCCCTCGCCCACCGGCTTCTCGGCCGCATCCTGGTCTCCGAACCGCTTCCCAGGACGGACGCGGAGGCCATCTCCGTCCGGGGCGATGTCGTCAGCGGCTTCGAGGCGTTGCCGCAGCGCGAGTACCTGTCCATCCAGCAGCTGATCGAACGGCACCGCGATCCCGCGTCCGACTTCTCGCTGGCGGACCTGGCCTTCGTGCACATGCCCGGCGGACACGCGCCGATGGTCGACTTCCACGACAACCCGTGGATGGGGGAGTTGCTCCACACACTGCGCGAGGTCGACGTCCCGATATCCCTCATCTGCCACGCCCCGGTCGCCCTCACTGCGGCGCGCTACCGGGTCGACCGGGACGGGAAGGTCACGACCGATCCCGACCACGCCTTCAAGGGCGCACGGATCACCACCGTGCCCAAGTACGGTGAGAAGGCGATGCTCGCGTTCCAGTACCCCAAGGTGCCCGGCGAGCGCACGCGCCTGACCTACTACGTCGACGTGGCACTCAAGGAGGCCGGCTACGACGTCAACCTCACCCTCAACCCCTCGGCCGCCAAGGTGATCTGGGACGCCGACCATTCCCTGCTGACCGGCAACGGACCCCAAGCCGCGGATGAGCAGGCCGCCCGCCTGGCCGAGATCGTGCGCGGCCGGGCGCGCAACTCCCCGTCACGCACGCGGTAGTTGCACCCGGCCGTCACGTTGAGAGTCGAGAGGAAACAACCGATGCGCACAATGAACTGGGTGCACGGACGTAGGGCGATGGCTGTCCTGATCACCTCCGGACAGGTCTGTTCCGCGACCACCCGGCTGCTGGTCGAGCGCGGCGCGCAGGACGAGTTGGTACGTCGTATCGGCGCGATCCTGAACGACAAGCGGCCCGGCGAGCACTTCGGCCCGATCGTCACTCCACCGCAGTTCGACAAGGTGCTCGGAATGCTGGTCACCGCACGGCAGGAGGCCCCCACGCCGCCGTCGGCGGGCACAAGTACGAGGACGGGGTGCCCGAGCGTGGGCTCTACGTCCAGCCGACCGTACTCACCGACGTCAAACCCGACATGCAAGTGGCACGCGAGGAGATCTTCGGGCCGGTGCTGGTCACCATGCCGTTCGACACCGAGGACGAGGCCGTCACCCTCGCCAACGCCACCGAGTACGGCTTGGCCGGTGCCGTGTGGTGCGGGGACGCCGCCCGGGGGATGGCCCTGGCCCATCGCATCGAGGCCCTCTACGAGTACACCCAGCTCAAGACGGTCAGCGTCACCTTGCCGGACCACTGCACCAGGTGACGCTTGGCGCCGCGCCCGACTGTCAGTGCCGGGTGCGAAACTGCCCGGCATGATCGAACCGAACCCGAAAGCGGACCTTCTCAGGTACTTGCAAGAGGCGCGTGACGCCCTGGTGTGGAAGCTCGACGGCCTCTCGGAGTACGACATCCGCCGTCCGCTGACTCCCACGGGCACGAACCTGCTGGGGCTGGTCAAGCATGTCGCGAGCGTGGAGCTGGGGTACTTCGGCGACACGTTCGGGCGGCCGTTCTTCGACGGGGAGCCGCCGTCCTGGTGGTACACCGAGGAGTCGGAACCCAACTCGGACATGTGGGCCACCGCAGACGAATCGCGGGAAGAGATCGTCGGGCTGTACCGCCAGGCGTGGGAGCACTCCAACAGCACGATCGCGACGCTGCCGCTCGACGCGGTGGGTCGCGTCCCGTGGTGGCCGGAGGAGCGCCGAGAGGCGACGCTGCACCACATCGTGGTACGCGTGATCTCCGATACGCACCGCCACGCCGGTCACGCCGACATCGTGCGGGAGTTCATCGACGGATCCGTCGGATATCTGCAAGGCAGAGACAACTTGCCACCAGGGGATCAGGCATGGTGGACGGACTACCGGAGCCGACTGGAGCGTGCAGCGCAGGAAGCCGACAGCTGACTCGCCCCAACAGACCGTCAACCAGGCCCTCCCGAGGAACCTCCCATGCGTCTGCCGCCTGCCACCCCTGCGGCACGCCCGTCGGGTCACCCGCGAGCGTCACGAAGGGATCCGCGCCGCGAGGCGGTTTCCGTCGTCGGCGGGCTGTCGGCCCACGCCATGGGGCCTCGGCTCAACGGATCGCCACCACACGGGTGTTGGGCGCCGTTTCGGTCGTCCCGCTGTTCGCAGAGGCGCTGACGTAGACACGAGGACCTGGCGAAGCCCTACGGGGGGCAGGTCAGGGCACCTGGAAGGTCGCGCCGAGGCCCATACCGGTGATCCATTCCGGGACGGGCTCGTACGACGTCCACACCAGCGGTGCCCGTACCGCCGCGTGCCCGATCAGCCAGGTGCGGATCTCGTGGCCGCCGCTGCCCGCCTGTTCCTCCAGACCCGCGTCGCCGAGGGCCGCGATCGGCTCGGCCTCTCCGGTGCCCAACTGCTTGAGGAACCAACGGTCCCAGGCGCTGTTGACGTGGGCGTGCGGGTCGCCGCCCATCGCCCGTACCCGGGGTTCGCGCGCGGCAGCGAAGGCGCGGGCGTCCTCGCGGCCGTGGATCACCGAATGCCGGCGGTCCTCGGCCATCGCCGGATCGCGGGGGTCGTTGCTGGGCAGCCAGTGGGAGAGCCCGCCGCTCGCGATGACCAGCACCCGGCCGGCGGCGCCGTTGCCGCGAAGGGCGTCACCGAGTGCCCGGCCGAAGCCGATGCAGCGTTCCATGGTCGGCAGCGGAGGCGCGGCGGTGTTCACGACGAGCGGCACCATCGGTATCTCGGTGCCGCAGACCATCTCGTAACTCTGCACGAGCCCGTGGTCGACGGTCAGCGAGTACGACAGCGACAGGTCGAAGCCCGCGCGGGTGAGCCCGTCGTACACGGACCAGGCCAGTTCGCCGGCGATGGGCAGCGGGCCCGACCGGCTGCCGAAGTCGCCGAATCCGACGGCGTGTTCGACGCCGATGAGGAACGGCGGCATCGCGTCGTAGAAGTTCGCGTGGAAGTGGTCGGGGCCGATGACCACGACCGCGTCGGGCGCGAGCCGCGCGACCGTCCGGGAGAGCCGGGCAGCCTCGGCGAGGAACCGGCCGCCTGGCTGTTCGGGACCGTCGGGCGGCAGCAGGGTGGCGAAGGGGGAGTGGGACATGGCGACCAGGCCGATGATCTCGCTCATACCGGGTCCTTGCCGAGGAGCAGGAAGTCGCGGTGGGCGCGCAGGAATTCGGCGGGCTTCTCCCACTGCGGCCAGTGGCCCGCGCCCTCGATGACGTGCAGGCGGGCGTCGGGCAGCCAGCCCTGGAGCATCGCCGCCTCGTCGAGTCCGCCGGTCGGGTCGTGGTCGGTCCACAACAGCAGCGTGGGCGCGGTGATTTGGCCGACCCAGGCCGGATCCCAGGCGAAGTCCTTGCGTACTACGGGGTCTTGGAGCACCAAGGTGTTCTCGATCGCGCGCAGGAAGCCGGGGCGGCCGTAGACGGCGCGGCGCAGGTTCACCAGCTCGTCGGTGACCATCGAGGTGTCGTGGAAGAGGAATTCGACGCGGCGGCGCACGGTTTCGTCGCTCGGGTCGCGGACGGCGGCCAGGGTGCTGTCGCGCATCTTGACCATCACCTCGGGCTTGTTGGCGATGTTCCCGGGGGTGTTGAGCACGAGCCGTTCGACGCGCTCGGGGTGGTAGGACGCGGTCCACGCGGTCACCCAGCCGCCGAGCGATTCGCCGGACAGATGCGCCGAGTCGATCCCCAACGCGTCCATCAGGCCGAGGAGATGATCGGAGAGCACGTCGATCGTGTAAGGCCGGTCCGGGAGGTCGGACCAGCCGTGGCCGACCATGTCGTAGGCCGTGACACGGAAGTCGGCGGCGAGTCCGGCGATGTCCCGGGCGTAGGCCTCCAGATGTCCGCCGGTGCCGTGCAGCAGGATCAGTTCGGGGCCGGCCCCCGCGCGCAGGACGCGGGTGCGGATGCCGGCCACGTCGACGAAGCGCAACTCGTGCTCCACGTCGGACAGTTCGCCCCAGATGCCGATGTGGGCGGGCAACGGGCTCATGCCTGCTCCTCCTTGAATCGTGCGCGGGCTTCGGCGACCGTGGCCAGGCCCGCGCTCTGCCGCCGTCCCACGCCCAGCAGGTTCAGCAGGCGGGAGTTCTCGATGGTCAGGAACTCGACCGGCTCGGTCGCCGAGTCGTTGTAGTGGCGGTGCCAGGTCCAGGGCGGGGTGTAGATGAAGTCCCCGGCTGCCCAGGGTTCGGTGTCGTCCTCGATCTCGCTGTGGCCGTTCCCGCTGATGACGAAGTGCACCGTCTCGTGATGGTGGCGCTGCATGTCCGAGCTCAGCCCTGCCGGGATGGTCTGCCGGAAGAGTTCGAAGGTGGCCGTCGGCAGCAATCCGGCGATCGCCAGCACGGTCGGATTGTGCACCTGGTCGGCCGGCAGCGGCGCGAGCTCGTCGGCGTGCACGACCACCGGCCGCGCGGCGCCGGGCTGCACGGTGTCGTGCAGCGAGCCGAGGAAATCGGCCATGGTGAAGCGGGATCCCGATGCCGCCATCAGATCGTCTCCGTCCTTCCGCCGTCGACCGTGAGTACGGTCCCGTTGATGTACGCCGCGTCGTCGGAGGCCAGGAACGTCACGGCCGCCGCGATCTCCTCCGGCCGTGCGGCGCGCCCGGCCGGAATGTGCGCGAGGTCCTGCGCGTCGAGCTCGTCGAAGGCACGGTGTGCCGCTCGTGCCCGGTTGGCCAGGATCTGTGTACGCCGCTCGGTCGAAGTGGCGCCGGGAGCAACGCAGTTGACGGTCACGCCCGCGGTCGCGAACTCGCGGGAGAGCAGCTTGGCCGCGGCCGTGACCGCGGAGCGCAGCACCACGGACGCGGCCAGGTCGGGCTGGGGCTGACGTACCGCCGTGGACGTCACGAACACCACCCGCCCGAAGCCCCGCTTCGCCATGCCCGGCATCGCAAGGCGTGCCAGCCGCAGCGGGCCGAGCAGTAGCAGCTCGGACGCCTCCCGCCACCGGGTGTCGTCGAGGTCGAGGATCCCACCGGGCGGCGGACCGCCGGCGTTGAGCACGAGCACATCGGGGCCGCCGTGGCGGTGTTCGACCTCTTCCATCGCCGCCGCTGCCGAGGCAGGGTCGGCCATGTCGTTGACCAGGGCGTGCACTTCGCCCACGGTGCCGCGGAGTCGGTGGGCCGCGGCTTCGAGCGTGTCGGTGTGCCGACCGGTGATCACCACCCGGTCGCCCGAACCCGCCAGGCGCTCGGCGATCGCGTGGCCGATGCCACTGGAACCGCCGCCGACCAATGCTGTCCGCATGATGTGGGCATCCTCCTGAATCCGCTCCTTGTCCGTGGAGCGGGACGGCCTTAGCGTGACCGGCATGAGCCCTGGAGAACAAGGGATGAGTCCCACTGCGCGGGACGGCGCGGTGGAGACCAGGGGCCTGGAGCGGGCGGCGGCGATCCTCGGCGCGTTCGACGCGGCGCACCGCGAGCTGACGCTCTCCGCGCTCGTGGCCCGCTGCGGGCTGCCGCGGTCGACCACGCACCGCACCGCCGAGCGGATGATCCGGCTCGGCTGGCTGGACAAACCCCAGGGCCACTACCGGATCGGCAACCGGCTGTTCGAGATCGGGAGCCTGGCGCCGATCCGCCTCGAACTGCGCGAGGCCGTGCTTCCCTACCTGCAGGACCTGCACAGCGCGACCAGAACCACTGTGCAGCTCGGCGTCCTGGACGGCGCGCAGATCCTGGTCGTGGAGAAGATCACCGGCCACCGTCCGATGCCGATGCTGTCCCAGGTCGGCGGGATCATCCCGGCGTACTGCTCGGCGCTGGGCCGGGCCATCCTCGCCTACAGCGAGACCGCGACCATCGACGCCGTACTCGACGCCGGAATGCCGCCGCGCAACCCGCGCACGCTGACCACCAAGGAGGCCGTCATCCGGGAGCTGACCGCCGTGCCGGCCAGGGGCTGGGCGGTCGAACGCGAGGAGGGCAACATCGGCGTGAGCTGCGTCGCCGCCCCGATCTTCGGCCCGGACGGCGACGTCGTCGCGGCCCTGTCCGTCACCGGGCCCACCGCCCTGGTCCGCGCCGACCGGGCCGGACCCGCAGTGCGACTCGCCGCCGCGGCGGCCTCCCGGTCCTACAGCACCCGCCACTGAAAAGGTCCGGCACCTGCCATGGAATGGGTCCGGCACCTGCCATTGAAAGAGTCGGGCACCCGCCACTGAAAAAGTCCCAGCCGGTGGGACTGAGCCATTGCGCGTCGACCGCCGCGAACCGACGCTGGGCCGAGCGGACCAGCGCCGCGGTCGGACGGCCGCGGTGGCGACCGGAAGGAGACGACGGTGACTCTAGGCGGTGGCTACATGCTGCCCTCCCGCGAAGGGCACAAGATCGCGGCGATCGGGCTCGGCATCACCCTCAAGGCGGACGGCGCGGCGACGCACGACGCGTACTCGCTGTTCGAGTACACGGTTCCGCCGGAGACCGACGGACCGCCGCCGCACCTGCACACCCGCGAGGACGAGTCCTTCATCTGCCTGGCCGGACGGCTCGACGTCCACCTCGGTGGCAAGGACTTCGTCCTCGAACACGGCGACTACCTCTACCTGCCGCGCGATGTGATCCACGCCTTCCGCAACCCCTACCCGGAGGAGTCGCGTGTCATCTCCGTCGTCTCGCCCGCCGGTCTGGAGGGCTACTACCAGGCGCTCGCGGAGATGCCGCCAGGACCGAAGGACATCGGGCTGATGAAGAAGATCATGGCCGACTTCGGCATCGAGCTCCAACTGCCGCCCGAGGTCGCGTGATCATGAGGATCGCCATCATCGGCGCCGGTGTCGCGGGCCTGGTCACCGCGAAGGTGCTCACCCAGGCCGGACATGAGCCGCACGTGTTCGACAAGACCCCGGACGTGGGCGGTGTGTGGAGCCGCACACGCCGCTACCCGGGAGTCACCACACAGAGCCCGAAGGCGCAGTACTCCTTCTCCGACTTCCCCATGCCCGCGGACTTCCCGGAGTGGCCCGACGGCGCCCAGGTCCAGTCCTATCTCGCCGACTACACCGCGCACTTCGGACTCGAACCCGCACTGCGCCTGAGCACCGAGGTGCTCTCGGCCCAGCCGACCGCCGACGGCGCGTGGAGCGTCGAGTACCGCGACTCCGCGGGCACACACGCCACGGAGACCTACGACCGACTCGTCGTCGCCAACGGAGTGTTCTGCGAGCCTGCGGTGCCGAAGTTCGACGGCCTGGCGGAGTTCACCGCGGCCGGCGGCCGGGTCTGCGCGGGCACCGAGTTCCACGACGCCGAGCAGGCCCGGGGTCGCAACGCCCTCGTCGTCGGCTACGGCAAGTCGGCCTGCGACGTGGCCGTGCCGATCAGCGCCGTCGCCGCCCGCACCGACGTGATCGCGCGCCAACTGCTGTGGAAGGTCCCACGGAAGATCGGCGGCCGGCTGAACTTCAAGATGCTGCTGCTCACCCGGCTCGGCGAAGGGCTGTTCCGGTACATCCGCCCGCGAGGCTTCGAGCGCTTCCTGCACGGCCCCGGCAACGGCCTGCGGCGCCGGATGATCAACTCCATCGGTACGGTGTCGATACGTCAACTCGGCCTCAAGCGACTCGACTTGGTGCCCGAGGGTGCGATGGAGGACATCGTGCGCGGCGCCATCGGCCTCGCGACCGAAGGCTTCTTCGAGGCCGTCACCGCGGGCGACATCACCGTCCACCGGGACCGCACCATCGAGCAGCTCCTCGTCGTGGACGGCGTCCCCTCAGCCCGCCTGTCCGACGGCACCCTGCTCCCCGCCGACCTGGTGGTCTGCGCCACCGGCTTCACCCAGGGCGTCCCGTTCCTGCCCGGAGAAGTGCGCGACCAACTGCTGGACGAGCGCGGCAACTTCATGCTCTACCGCCAGATCCAGCCCCCCGGCATTCCCGGCCTGTACTTCAACGGCTACAACTCCTCCTTCTTCAGCCCGCTCAACGCCGAGCTCGCCGCGCTGTGGATCGCCGCCGATCTTCTCGGCGCGCTGGGGACACCCGACACCGAGACGATGCGGCACGCGGTCGTGGAGCAACTGGCCTTCATGGACATCGCCACCGACACACACCACTGCCGCGGCACCAAGATCATCCCGTTCTCCATGCACAACGCCGACGAAGTGCTCGGCGACCTCGACCTCAACATCAACCCGCTCGTCCGCGCCGCTCACTGGCTCTGCCCGGTCGACCCGGCGGCGTACCGACGGCTCACCCCGATGCTGCTCAGGCGGCTGGCGGAGATCGACTCCGGAGACCCGGACCGATCACACCTCCGTGTGGTGCCCGACCCCGGCGGTTCGGCCCCGGGGTCGGGGCAGGGGAGTGCGCCGGACCAGAGCCTGACGAGATCTTCGTCGCAAGGCTGAGACGGACCAGGTGACCAGGCTGCGCATGCCCGCAGCTGCCGGCGTCCGCCCTGGCGCACAAGCCCCACGTGTGCCGGGGCGGACCCGCTTGCGCGGATGCCGCCGGATGTGAACGGCGGGACTTGACAACGATGTCGGCCGGCAGGACATTCCACCCGGCGCGAACTCGGACCGGCACACCTTCACCACGGGCCTCACGGGCCCGCTTCAGGACGGAGCTGTCCATGAGAAGAAGATCGGCGTTACGCGCGACGCGCTTCCTGCGAAGACGCCTCACGGTCATCGCCCTGGTGAGCAGCCTGGCGGCCATGATGGTGACCGGTACCGGAGTGGCGGCGGCGGACGCACCGACGAACCACCGGACCGCGTCGGTGACTTCAGGCAACGCAAGGTTCCAGATCCTGTCCCCGACCCTGGTCCGCACCGAGTACGCACAGGACGGGAAGTTCACCGACGGCGCGACGTTCAACGCGATCGGCCGCACCGCGTTCGTGCCGACCCCGTACACCTCCAGTACGTCCGACGGCTGGCTGACCATCAGCACGAGCGCCCTCACCCTGCGCTACCAGGAGGGTTCCGGGCCCTTCGACGCCCAGAACCTCTCCGTGCGGCTGTCGGCCGGCGGGTCACCGGTCAGTGCCACGCCGTGGCACCGGCTCACGTGTGCCCTGGGCGCCCTCTGCGAGGCCGAGCAGCTGCCGCACAGCGGACTCGGCCTCGCCTCGGACCACTCCGGTTACACCGGTTCCGGGTTCCTGGCCGGTTTCGAGGGGACGGGCAACTCCCTGTCGGCCGACGTCGAGGTCGCCACATCGGGGACCTACCAGTTCGACGCCCGCTACGCCAACTCCCTTGGCGGCGACGGCCAGAACACGACGCGCACCCTCACGCTGTCGGTCGACGGCGGCGCCGACCGGTCGGTGAGCCTGCCCGCCACCGCGAACTGGAACACCTGGGGCCTGGCGAGCAGCGCGGTACAACTCGGCGCCGGCCACCACACCATCACACTGACGAGGACCGCCGCGGACTCCGGCGACGTCAACATCGACAGCGTCGCCCTGGTCAACCAGGGCGACGGCTTGCCGCCGACATCCACGACCGCGATCACGGCCTGCGGCTTCGGCGCGAACTGCGAGGCCGAGGCCGACCGCGCCACCGGTTCGGCGATCACGGCCACCGACCACGCCGGCTACTCCGGCAGTGGCTTCCTCGCCGAACTGAACCAGGGGGCAGGCCTGTTGGCCCACGTGGTCGGCGTACCGGCCGACGGCACCTACGCGTTGCAGGTGCGCTACGCCAACGCGACCGGCAGCGACGGCCTTTACCGCACCCGTACGGCGACGGTCTCCTCCGGGGGCACCGCGCAGACCCTGTCGCTGCCCGTCACCGGCGACTGGGACACCTGGAAGACCGCCTCGGTCCCCGTGACCCTCAAGGCCGGAGCCGACGACATCTCCATCGGCTGCCCGGACACCGCGAGCTGCCACGTCAACCTCGACACGGTCTCCGTCACGTCGGCCGAATCTCCGCCCCCGCAACCGCACTTGGCGCTCGGCGGCTACCGTCGCAGCCTCGACGGCTTCAACGGAGACAACGGCACGCCGGCCACCACGCCCGGCCTGCTGTACAAGGACGGCTGGTACCTGCTCGACGACACGGCCTCGGCCCTCTACGACACCGGCACCCGGCAGGTCACCCAACGCCCGTCCCACGGCGGGACGCCGTACCAGGACGGCTATGTCTTCGGCTACGGCCACGACTACAAGCAGGCCCTGTCCGACCTGGCCACTCTGACCGGCCCGTCCGAACTGCTTCCCCAATGGGCCTACGGCGTCTGGTACTCGGAGTACATCGATCGCACCGCCGCCGACTACGAGAACAGGATCCTGCCCGCCTTCCGCACGGAGGGTGTGCCCCTGGACGTCCTGGTGACCGACACGGACTTCAAGTCGCCCAACACCTGGAGCGGTTGGGAGATAGACCAGTCCAAGTTCCCTGATCCGAAGGCGTTCTTCGACTGGGCCGCTTCCCAGGGTCTGCACGACACGCTCAACATCCACCCGAGCATCCTCAGCAGCGACCCGCAGTTCGCGCAGGCCCAGGCGACCGCCAAGGGCAAGCTGCACAAGGGTGGTTGCGCCCCTGCCGCGAGCAGCGGCGCCGGGGACTGCTACACCTTCGACTGGGGCGACCCCGACCAGCTGAAGGCGTACATGGACCTGCATCAGACCATGGACCAGCAGGGCAACGACTTCTGGTGGCTCGACTGGTGCTGCGACGCCTCCCAGTCCTCGCTGCCCGGTGTCACTCCCGACGCGTGGATCAACCAGCAGTACGCCACGGACGCAGACAAGACCGTCGGCCGCGGATTCGTCGTCTCCCGCGCCTACGGCTCCCTCCAGGCGGGCGGCTACAGCGGCCAACAGGGGCTGCCCACCGGGCCGTGGGCCGACAAGCGCACCACCGTCCACTTCACCGGCGACACCTCCTCCACCTGGGGCACCCTGAAAGGAGAGGTCGGCTACACGCCGGGCGAGGCAGCCGCCACCGGCCTGTCGGCGATCAGCCACGACATCGGCGGCCACAACGACACCACGAACCTGACCGGTTCGGAGACCTACACCGCCGACGGCACGACCCACACCACGCACAAACTCCCCGACGACATGTACGCCCGCTGGGTCCAACTGGGCACCTTCCAGCCCATCGACCGCCTGCACAGCAACCACAGCGACCGGCTGCCCTGGCAGTACGGCGCCGCGGCCCGCGCCTCCGCGGACAAGTTCCTCAACCTGCGCGAGAACCTGGTGCCGTACACCTACTCACTCGCGCAGCAGGCCGCCACGACCGGTGTCCCGGTCACCCGCCCGACGTACCTGGAATATCCCAACGAGCCGCAGGCGTACGCCACTTCGGGCAGCGAGTACTTCTACGGCCCCGACATGCTCGTCGCCCCCGTCACCACGCCCGGCACCTCGGCGACGACCTCGGTGTGGTTCCCGCCCGGCAGCCAGTGGACCGACTACTTCACCGGGCAGACCTACGCAGGCGGCGCCACCCGGAACATCACCACCGGCCTCGACACCATGCCGGTGTTCGTCAGGGCGGGCTCCGTCGTCCCGACCCGCACGAGCAACGTCACCAGCAACGACAAGGCCCCCCTGACCAAGGTCACCCTCAGCGTCGCCGCGGGCGCCTCCGGCTCCTACTCCCTCTACGAGGACGACGGAAGGGGCACGGGCCCCGGCCACAGCGCCACGACGAAGATCCGCTACCGGGAGAACGGCGCCAAGCGCACCCTGACGATCGCCCCCGCGTCCGGGACCTTCCACGGCCAGGTGCGAAACCGGCAGTGGACCGTTTCCCTCCTCGGCGCCACCGCTCCGCGGACCGTCCGAGTGGGAGGGACCCAACTCCCTTCCCGCGCCTACCACTTCGACAGCACGACCCGCACCCTGACCATCACGCTGCCCCGGCGGAGCGTGCATGCGCCGATCACCGTGACGTGCGGTTGACGATCACCCGGCCGGACCGGCGTGCCCCTGTGCGGGCCCGCCGGTCCGAAATCCGCCTGCCGTGCCGGGCCGCACGGTCACCTCGCTCAGTTGCCAGGTGAGGCAGAAGGGCCGCTGTCGATTTCCGGGCCCTCGGCGAGTGCGGCCAGGGTCGCGGCCATGCCCGGCAGGAGGTCCGCCGGGATGTGGTCGAGGACCCGGCGCCGGGCGCTGGCGAGGTGGGCGGGCTGAGCCGCGTGCAGGGCTCGCAGTCCGGTGTCGGTGAGGACTGCTTCACTGCCGCGTGCGTCCAGGCCGTGGCGTTCCTTGCGCACCAGGCCGTGGCGGGACAGGCCCTCGATGATGCGCGTGATGCGCGGCGGGGTGACGCCGGAGGCCGCCGCGAGCGCGGACATGCGCATCCGGCGGTCGGGTGCCCCACTCAGCAGCAGCAGGACGGCGAACTCGGTCATGGTCACGCCGGTGCGGGCCATGTCCTGCTCCAGCGTGCGCGGCAGGGAGTGGACGAGGCGCCCGAGGCTCTGCCACAGCAGCAGCTCATCGGCGCTCAGCGGATCGACGTCGGGCGTGGGCTCCATGCGACCACTGTATTTGACTAGTTAAGCAAGTGGGTGCAATGGTTGCTTAACTAATTAAGCATGAGGTGATCGTCATGTATCCCGAAGCACCCGCACCGGACGGCTTCGCGCACGCTGCCGCCGATGTCGACGGCGTCCGACTCCACTACGTAGTGGGCGGATCCGGCCCCGCCGTCGTCCTCGTCCACGGCTGGCCGTTCAGCTGGATCGAGTGGCGGGCCCTGATGCCCCTGCTCGCCGCACGCGGCTTCACCGTCATCGCCCCCGACCTGCGCGGGTCCGGCGACTCCGAGATCCCGGCGGGCCACTGGACCAAACGCGATGAGGCCGAGGACCTCCACCGTCTGCTGCGGCACCTGGGCCACCAGCAGGCCTTCGTGGTCGGCACCGACGTCGGCGCGATGACCGCGCACGCCTGGGCGCAGACCCATCCCGACGACGTGGTCCGGCTGGTCCTCAGCGAGGCGTTCCTGCCCGGCTACGGCCTGGAGGAGCACATGAACCCCGCCACCGGCGGCTCATGGCACTTCGGCTTCCACGCCCAGAGCGACCTGGCCGCCATGCTCACGGCCGGCAAGGAGGAGTCGTACCTCTCGGGCTTCTGGTCGATGATGACCGGCGGCGGCATCACCGCCGCCGACCGCGCCGACCTGCTGCGCGCCCACACCCGCCCCGACGCGATGCGCGGCGGCTTCGAGCACTACGCCACGCTCGTCCAGGACGGGCTGGCAGCCCGGGCCGGGGGCCGTCTGACCATGCCCGTCCTGGTCCTGAACGGCGAACACGGCCTA